>NZ_JAPTGC010000010.1 GCF_026891935.1 Methanocorpusculum vombati
GATGCTGCGCGATTCGTTCGTGTTAGCGTATTTTGGTGTGTTTTCCTTTGGTCTGCATGCGCGCACGTCATTTTCCGGATCTTTTTCTGTACGCAGTTCCCCGGAAAGAACTCACCACTTACCCACCGTCAGCTTCCAGAAAAATACCCACAAAATACTTTCGTCACATCACAACAGGGTTTTTGTCCCTATCTCTACTTATATCAAAATACCCCGCAAACATACTATCTATGCCGGAGTTTGGAAATCCATTTGCAGGCCAGAAGTTCGATCGCAAACTCACCGATGCAGAACTTATCCGTGCCATCCGCTTTATGATCGCAGCAGAGTATGAAGCAATCCAGCTGTATCAGCAGCTCGCCGATTCGACAGACAATAAGCTTGCTGTTGATGTACTTCTGGACATCGCCGATGAAGAGCGTGTCCATGCAGGCGAGTTCCTTCGTCTTCTGCATGAACTTGCACCCGATGAGGAGAAGTTCTACCGCGAGGGAGCAGGCGAGGTTGAGGAGGAGATTGCGAAGAGAAAGAGTGTTTAACTCTTCACTCTTTTTTCCGGTACTTTCCGCAGAGGGTGCCCGTGTCGTATCCAAGGGTTGCGTCGGTATAGTAGGCGCAGGTGTCCGAGGTCATGGTGCAGATGAACCCCTGTTTGGAGAAGAATTCGGCGTCCGGGAGCGCGGGGTCTTTTTTGAAGAATTTACAGCCGGTAACGATACGCCGGGTGGTGTCGTAGAAATGTTTTTGTTTGGGGGTGAGGTTGGCAAAATCAATCATTGTTGGAGGAATGTTTGCCGGTTATCGGGATAAATCCGGTGTTCGGGTACTTTTGTTCTGGAAAAAAGATCGGGGGGTTAGTCCCGGTGTTCACCCGCAGTGCTGTGATGGGTGCGGTCAAGCCATCTGTCCGCCCATGCATAGAGGGGCGGGGCGAGTACGAGTGCAGCGAAGGCAACTCCCTGTGCGGCAAGGCCGATGATGAGGATGGTGGTGAGGGTGTCCATGGTGATGTTTTTCCTTTTGTGATGTTTTTGCTGGGTGGCTGGTTGAGTGGCGGATGGGCAGGATGAGGAGAGACACCACAGAGGTACACCGGTGCATCGCTACGCGAAGGGGTGTCTGGGACAGTTTTTTTATCGTGTCCCTGATGGTGTTTCTCTTTTTCTGGTGTGGTATTCTCTACCATTTCCGGTTCAGCCGCTGCGTCCGAGCGGGTCGGTCAGTTGAGGGCAGTAACACCGTCCGCCCAGGTTTCTACTTTGGCAAGGATGGTATCGCTCTCGTAGGAGCTGATCTTGAGATCCTTTCTGGTGAAACTGAGGTAGTAGATTTCACCGGCGGGGTCATGGATCTTGAGACGGACGTTCCAGCTGTCCTTGGCGGTGTTGCGGTTTGCGGTTGTGTCCGCGCCATAGGCCTGGGTGATCGCGGTTGTTGCGAGGAGTTCTGCGATGATATCGTCATAGGCGGTACGGGTGGGTGCGTCGATGACGATGGTACCGAGGGTTTCGCCGAGGGTGTTTACGTACTCGATGGTGGCTTTGTAGTACTCGCTGGCGGTACTGACGCCGTCGATGGTCTCGCCTGCGGTCATGTAGTCGGATGCACCGAGCGGGTTTTCCTCGGCTTTGAGCGCGGCAATTGCGGCATCGAAGGTGGCGGCAGAGGTGATCGGTGCGGTAAAGGTGCGTTTTGCACTTTTTACCACAGATGTGGGGGTGAAGTCGAGTGGCATAGTTTTGTCTCCGAGTGCAGAGTGGGAATGCTCTGCCTCTGTCTATTATATTGGTCGTATGAGCGGATCAATGTATGTTTGCGGTAGTTTTTTCGGCGGGATTCTGCGGCTGATACAGAATTTTTCACCTTTTGTGCCGGGTTTTTGATGAGGCGCGCAGGGGTTGGGATCTGAGGGAAAAAAGAAGCGGGGGATGTTTTCCGGTGTCGGCAGGCATTCTCCCAGGGATCGCGGATCTGTGAGTGTATTTTCCTTCTCCTTGAACGCTATTATCTATTCTACATGGGTTTTATGATGTTTTTTCCAGCCACGGAAGTTCCCCATTGTTGGACGTAGGAACAGATGTTTCGTTGTGTTCAATTCTGTGCGCAGTATATTTGAAAGAATGCCTTATGCCGCCGTTCAGGGTTCACCTGAGGTTTTTGCATATGAGGGGGAAGGGATGGTTCGTTTTTTCAGGAGCATTCCTGCGCCGAAGGGTGCACCAAGTGCCGGTTTCGACAGGCACCCGAGTGGTATGTGTGATGGGTTGCCGGATGCCTTATGTCGCCGGTCAGGGTTCACCTGACCTCCTAAATACGAGAGGGGCTGATTTTTCGCGTGTTATCCGAAGTTTAACCGGATGTAGCCGATTGTTTTTTGTTCTCCATTGGAGAAGGTGCCGTCTACGATGACGGTCTGCCATCCTTCAATGTTTTTTGCTATGTTTTTGCAGTACATTACTCCTGAGCCGTTAGTGGGCTGAATGTGTTGGCGGATGTGTTCGTGTCCATAGATGTAGACGTCCAGTGATGAGAGTTGGGTGCTGCGTTCGCCGCCGAGGACGGCGACGACGATGTCGTCGCCGGATATCCGGAGTACGAGATCAACGTCGCTGGTTGAGACTTCAGAGATTGCTACGTTTGTGATCAGGGAATTGCTGGCCACGATGAGGCAGCCGACGATGAGGATCAGGAGCAGTATGACCAGGAAGGCCGATGCGGGAGGGCGTGCGGTTCGGCGGTTGGCAGGCATTTTACCGTATTTTTACGCCGTCCAGGCGCTGAATCTGATCGATCTTGACTCCGACAGCGATGAACCAGGTCTCATCCACGGGTTCGACGGAGAGGATGTGCATTGCTGCTGTATTGGGGTCTTCGGTTTCTTCTGCGCTGTAGAGCAGCCCTCCGCCGCTTTTGGCGTACATGACCGACTGGCGGCCTATGGATGCGTCGTTGACGTCTACGATGGAGAAGATATTGGTTCCGGTCCTGTTTTCTCTGGAGTCGGCAAGGACGTTTCCGCGCATGTCAACCGCAGTCATGAAGGTGTACTGGCCGGGGATGGCGGTGATGAGCTGTGAGCTGCCGCTGTTGATGTCTGCGAGTACTGCATCTTTTCCTTCTTTCCATGCTTTTTCTACGACACTGCGGGTGAATTTGATCGTATCCATTGTGGTTTGGTGGTAAACGGGCCGGATTTGTGGTTCTGCGGGGGCTTCCACGCTGATAATCCATGAGTCGTCAATGGGTATGACGTAGATGAGGTAGAGAAGTCCTTGGGTGGGGATGTCTCCAAAGGAGGCGGCTTCGTATTTGTACATGACTCCGCCGCCCTGCTGGGCGAGGTAGACCATATGGCGGCTGACGGGGACGTCGTAGGCGTCCAGAAGGTCATGGTAGCTGGTGCCGCTGATTCGTATGGTGTTTTCCGAGGTGGCAAGAACATACCCGTCCATGTCAAAGGCGATGATGCTGCGGTCTCCTTCCAGTTTGAGGGTTCTGAGATAGGCGAGGGTCTGTTCTTTGGTGTGGGATGCGGCGTACTGGCGGATGTGGAGTACGTCCTGCATGAGGCCGTTTTCGTCGGGGGTAAAGACCTTGTAGGCAGGGAGCGACCAGGGTTCTACGGGACGTTCTACTATGAGTATGAGGTCGGTCCCCATGAGTTCGGTGGTTTTCCAGACAGTGAACAGGTCGCAGGGTTCGAGGTAGAGCGGTGAGTAGACGTGGTGAATGGTTGCTCCGCTTTCAAATTTGAGGGGCACGGTCTGGTTTTCGTTGTAGATTCCGTGGAGGTTCGAGCTGGCTGTGGTGAGGTTTACTCCGTTGTATTCGGTGTCGGTGCAGTAAACGATTCTTCCTTCCGGTTTCAGGATGGTGATGCTGTAGTTGGTGAGTTCGGGGATTTCTCCGGCGAACCGGTGGAAGAGTATGTCGCCGTCGGTGTAGAAGCTGAGGTATCCTGCGTAGGTTCCGCTGTCGGTGTAGGCGGGGAGGTTTATTTCCATGACGTGGCCGTATTCATGGATGTATGTGGGTTCGGTGAAGAGGACGTCTCGTCCGTTGAAGTCGATTTCCTGGTATTGGGGAAGGTATTCGTTGCGTCTTGGGATGGTGGAGGGTACGAGGATTTTGTCTCCGGTTCCGGCAGGGTTCCAGGCGATGGCGATGATCTCCGGGTTGGCTGCGTAGACGGCCAGGAGGATTTCTCTGATTTTTGTGGTGTTGTTTGTGTTCCGGATCAGGTCCTGGATTGCTGTCCGGAGTTGCTGGCTGAGAACGTTGGCTCCGGTGGTCATGACGGTTTCGTATTCGTTGAGGATACGGGTCATGTCTTCGGGCGGGTCGATGAGCGTGATCTGCGTGGGTGTCTGTTCGGGCTGAATGCAGCCGGAGCTGAGTATGAGGCAGATGGTTATGAGGACGGTACAAACTGCAACCGATAGGGAACACAAATTTCTTCGCATTGTATCGTTGGGGAGGTTGTAAGGGTGTTTTGTCCCAAAAGTGAGTTTCCCGGGGATTGTGGGACGTTGTGTTCCGTAGTTACGTAGTCTCATGACATTCCTCTTCAGATGTGGATGGAACCGCAGGCGGAAACAACCGCTTCCGCATATGTGGGGAGACCATTACATCCTAAGTTAAGAGGATTTAACCCGTGAGATTTCCCGAATACCAAATTTGCAGGATTACTTTCGTTTGCGCGGGATAAGAAACAATTTCCTTTCGTAAAAAATATCCTCGGTTTCGTTTAGTATAAAAATCTATTGAGCACAAATTAGGTTTTGCTGTGCATATAACTCCTCCTCTATGCGACACTCCCGCCGAATTCCCGAAGAATTGAGGATAGTTTAATATCGTGTGATGCGTTATATCCTATTAACTGAGGATTCATGATCCGCTCTTTTTTTCTCCGCGATCCCATCGCGCAAAAAAACTCCCCCCACACGCCGCAGACGGATCACCCCCCGCAACTACCACCTGCGTAGATTCAAATATTACCGGCAGCATACTATCTATCATCAAACGGCTGACCCCGCAGAACATCCGCGGGACGTCATTGCAGGACCCGGCATACCGCTCCGGTGGGACGCATACCCTCACAGATGCACTCGTCCCAAGTAAGTTCTCACGCTCACGAACGAACAGAGCCTCTGAGGCACGGATGCCACACCGGACTCCCGCGGACACGGCAGCCAGCAGCAGCGGCGGTGCATCCTGCACCACCGCCCGGCGCACAACAGGGAAAAAGCGCATGAACCCCTCTTCCTGAAGAGACCGGCGACATGCACCACGAAAAAAAATCAGCAAAGGAGAAAACCATTCAGAAAAAGCGAACGCTGTATCACCAAAAAAAAGGATTCACCAGAACAGATGTCTGTCCGATTTCCTCCCTTCAACAAGAGAAACAGGAACAGACACTATTCTCTACGACCGGTGATCATATCACCATATCGGAACCGTCAGTCCCGTGACGTCATACGTCATACGTCAACTACCGGCTTGCAAAAACAGACACACAAGAAAAAAGTCCGCACACTCTTTATCATCTATGAATGTGCTCCGTGATAACTCTCTTGTGTTATATGTTTGTTCTTCATTGAATAAATATATTTGTAAGCGGTAGGAGAAGGACAACCAAAAAAAAAAGAAATGCGGCGGAACCTGCCTGACCCCCGGTCTCCCTCGCATCATCTCCATACGTATTACATATGACGTATGGACCCTCTCTATCCTCATGAACAGCATCCAATCCTCCTCCCGAAAATGCCTCTACGTCACCCTCACCGACGACGAGTACCAGACCCTCGACACCCTCATCCGCCGGATGGGCTTCCCCCACAAAATCGCCTACATCACCGCAGTAGCCCGCGTCACCCTCTACGGCTGGCATACCAAGTATCACGCATCCGACGCAGACCTTGACCCCCTCACCGCAGACTGGATCGCCTGGCACAAAAACCGCGTGACCAAAGAAGACCGCCTCCGGCAGACCTACTTCGACATCCTCAGCGACCTCGCCTTCCCCGTCATCGCCGCCCGCGGCGCACAGCTCGCCTTCCATCTGTTACAAAACGAAATCGAAGCAGCCATGGCAGAACGAACCGGCCTTATCCCCTCATATGACTGCATGAAAACCTGGATACAGATCTACGAAACCATCCACGCCGAAGAACTCAGCAGACACCGTGCCGACCTCGCACGCGACACCGCCCGGAACGTCATCTAAAGAAGATTGCATATCCTCGGTAGGAGACCCCGTCCCGACCCCCGACCACCCCCCAAAAAATCACAGGACACCCCCATGACAGACCCCCTCCGCTACTACGGCTCCACCTACTGCTGCCCCGCCTGCGGCACCTCCTTCACCCTCATCCGCAAAGAAATCACCGGCTGCGGCCCTGACCCCGACCGCAGCACCCTCCGCTGCCCCGTCTGCCCCGCAGACACCGCCGTCCGCGTCAGTGACGAAGAACTCCTCCTCCTCACCGGCTACGTACAACTCCGGGGAAAAGCACGCGAACTCATCTGGCAGCGGAAAACCGAATCGCACACGAAACGAACCTGAACCATCTCGAACCCCCCCGAACGGGCAGGGAAAAAAACGCCGACAGCGCCGCAGCCCCATCTGCGGCATCTGCCAGCGTATCTCCCCTCCTGCCCCGCCCCAACCACGAAAAAAACCCACAAGGACACACAACCATGACCTACACACCCTTCGACACCCAAACCTTCCTCACAACCACCCTCCCCCGCATCCACCCGCGTCCCGCCGACGCCTACGAAGCCGCCCTCCACAGCCGCGACCTCGCCTACGTCTTCGAAGAACTCCACCTCGGATTCATCGAACAATACCACACCGACATCCGCACCATCCGCGACGAAAACTGCCAAAGCACCGCCTACCAGATCATCTGGCCCGAAAAAACCTACTACGAAGTCGACATCCAAAAACTCCGCACCGACCACCCCGACCTCCACCAAAAACTCGTCCACCTCCGCGCCACCGACGCCGAAAAAATCCTCGGCCGTGACTACCTCTACACCGCCGCAAAAGAACGCCTCGGCACCACCATCCAGACCTACGAAAAAATCACCATCACCGACCTCAAAAAACACCTCACCGCCCGCGACCTCCCCCACTACCTCACCCCCAAAACCCGTCCCCTCTCCCCCGAAATCATCCCCCGACAGGAGGCGTACTAACCCCATGTGGACCGACTACCCCGAACTCCGCAACCGCGACCACCTCAGAAACCAACTCCTCGCCGGAAAAACCATCGAACAAATCGCCCGCGAAACCGGATGCACCCGCGGAACCGTCCGGGTCGCCCTCAAAAACCACAACCTCCAGCGCCCCCTCCTCCGGCTCCCCGACCACACCCGGCAAAAACTCCGGCTCTAACCCCATCACCCTCTTTTTCCCCGCTCCTCCCTGCCTATCGGCCTCCCTCCTCAGCCGCATCACCACGGAACCACGAAAACAACACACCCACCACCGCCAGCCCCGCACAGAACACCATCGAAACCTGCAGCGCCTCCAGAAAATCCGGATACATCTCCGGCCCCAGCATATCATCCCCGCCCTCAAAAATCGTAATCGCCGACATACACACCGCCATCGAAATCGCCATACCCGCCTGCCGCATCACCGCCACAATCCCCGACGCCGCACTAAACTCACTCGCCTGCACCGACCCCATAATCGCATTCGTATTCGGAGCCACAAACAACGCCGACCCCAGACCAATACACACCTGCGCAACCATAATATACTGCAGATCCGTCTCAAGACCCAGACCCGCAAGCAAAAGAACCCCCACCATCGAAAGCAGCATACCCCCCGTAACAATATACCGCGGATCCACCCGGTCCGACACCTTCCCCGCAACCGGCGTCATAACCGCCTGAATCAACGGCTGGAAAAAAATCACCATACCCGCATGAACCGGACTCAACTGCCCGATCGACTGCAAATACAAACTCACAAAAAACACCGACCCCGCCGTACACCCGTAATTCAGCAGCGCTGCATACGCAGACCGGGCAAACCGCCGGTTCACAAAAAACAACCGCACCCGCAGCACCGGCGACAAAACCCGCAGCTCATACCACACAAACACCACCATCACCACCGCACCCGCAACCACCAACCCCGCTGAAACCAAACTCGGCAGCGTAGAAAGACCAAACATCGTACAAAACATCCCCGCCGCATAAAGAACCGTCCCGAACACATCAAACCGTCCCTCACCCGCAAACCTCACCTCATCACGGAAAAACCACCACATCAGAACCCCCGCAACAACCGCCATCGGCACCATCACCGCAAACACCGACCGCCACCCAAACACATCCGTCAGAACCCCTCCCAGAACCGGCCCAGCCGACGCTCCCACATACACCATCGCCGCATTCACCCCAAACGCCGCCCCCCGCTCCCGCGGCGGATACACCCGCGACAGAATCGCAAGACCCGTCACCATCAAAAACGACGTACCACAGGCCGCAACCACCCGGAGAACCAAAAGAACACCATACGTCGGAGCAACCACCGACAACCCGCATGCAACCCCCACAATCACCGCACCCAGCAGATACGACCGCTTATACCCCATCATATCCGACAACCGGGACGCAGGAATCAGAAAAATCGCATTCGCCAAAATAAAAATCGTCGACAACCAGCCAAGATCCCGTGCCACCACCCCGAACGCCACACCAATCTCCGGCATAGCAAGAACAATCATCGAACCAATAAGCGGACTTAACACCGCACCGATCGACGTCGCGAACAAAATCAGCCGGTTCGTCCGGACATCCGCCGCCATCGCACTCACTCAGTCCGCCCTATCCTTACAGCCCGCTCCACAGCAGTCACGAATCACACACCGCTCACACGCAGGTCTCTTTGCCGTACACACCGCTCTCCCGTGACTGATCAGCAGAAAATTAATCTCGCCCCACCACTCCCGCGGAAACAACCTCATCAAATCCTGCTCAATCTTATTCGGATCCATATTCTCCGAAAACCCGATCCGCTGCGACAAACGACCCACATGCGTATCAACCGCCACACCATCCGCAACCCCGAACGCATGATTCGTCACAATATTCGCCGTCTTCCGCCCCACACCCGGAAGCGTCACAAGCTCCGCAATCGTTTGCGGCACCTCACCCCCGAACCTCTCACACAGACACCTCGCCGTCCCGACAATATTTCGCGCCTTCGTATGATAAAACCCCGCAGGATGAATAATCCGCTCAACCTCCCGCAGATCCGCCCCCGCAAGCGCCTGCGGATCCGGATACCGCGAAAAAAGCTCATCCCGCAGACCATTGATCGTAACATCCGTAGTCTGGGCCGACAAAATCGTCATAATCAGAATCTGAAACGGATTCTCAAACTTCAGAAAATTCATATCCTCCCGTGTATGCGGATAAACACGGTTCAGCTCGGTGAGAACAGACACAGCCTCTGCAGAATTCATAAAAGAATGGGGCAGCCCAGATTCGAACTGGGGTCAAAGCGTCCCAAACGCTCTAGGATGGACCAGGCTACCCTACTGCCCCGCCTGATGCACTATATATTCGCATGACGCCCTTAAAAAAGGATAGGATAGTTCGGTGATGCGCCGTTACTCCTGAACATCCCACAGAAAACCCGGAACACCCAAAAATTTCCAACTCTGATGCAACAAAAGAATTGCTACCTCAGACACCCGTCACAAAACGCAAACAACCCCGCCGACGCCCGCTCATACCCCGCACACGCCTCCCTCGGCAGCTCACTACACCCGATCTCCTCCACCGGAATCGAAAACACCTGATCCGGATCATCCGGCAGACCCCCCACCCCCACAATCAGAAACAACGGCATCCTCTCAAAATGGGCAAACTGCTTATACGCCCGCACCTGCTCAAACGTACCGCACTCAACAACATCACAATCCCCCTTCTCCGGCGTATGAAACACCGGCTGAAACACACACACCACCGCAAACCGCTTCCCGGACACCGTATCCGTCACCAGAAAATCCGGAACAATATCGCCATCCGCATCCGGCCGCTCGATCACAAACTCATCGGGAAACATCCCAAGAACGTACTCCTCGAACGCCTTACACAGCACCTCGTGCTGCTGCTCAGCCTCAATAACATCACCGAGCTCATGGCCGAATACACTCCGAAATCCCATGCATCTAACTTGCACGGGTTCATATTTGAATATTGTGTCCTGACCCCGCACCCCACACCCCGCGCGACACACAAAAAACACCACAAACCCCGCAGCACCCAAAACCTGCCCGTTCCCGGACGAACACAGAACACCAAAGCCGGAATTTCAAATTCGACAAATGCAGAACACCACATTAACAATCACAGAACCGATCCTCAGACCACAGGGTATTTATCAAATCTACATGATAAATAATGTTAATCCTTTCCACCACCGTGGAAACGCGGTCACGCAAACCGCGAACGAATGGAGATAGAACCATGTCAACACATGCCAACACCAAAATGCTCTCCGAAGCAGACGGGTATGACCTTCTGCGGAGATTCAACGTACCGGCCCCGATCTTCGAGATCGTCACCAGTCCCGAATCCGCAGCAGCCGCGGCCGCAAAAATCGGATACCCGGTTGTCATGAAGATCGTCAGCCCCCAGATCATTCACAAAAGTGACGCGGGAGGTGTAATCGTCGGCATCAAAACCGATGAAGAAGCAAAAACCGCATACAATACCATCATCACCTCCGTAAAAGCCTACAACCCCGACGCCGAAATCAAAGGAATCATCGTCGAAGAAATGGCAAAACCCGGCCTGGAACTCATCATCGGCGGAAAAATCGACCCGGCGTTCGGCCGCGTCATCACCTTCGGCCTTGGCGGCACCCTCGTCGAATTCCATAAAGACGTCGGTATCCGCATCCTCCCCTGCACCGACGACGAAATCCACAGTCTCATCAAACAGATCAAAGGATACAAACTCATCTCCGGCTACCGCGGTGACGCACCCAAAGACGAAGAGTTCCTCTTCCGCACCTTAAAGAACGCCTGTGAATTCTTTGAAAAGAACGAAAACGTCGTAGAATTCGACATCAACCCGCTCCGTCTCTACGAAAAAGGCGGCTGCGCAGTCGACGCACGCGTCATCGTACAGGACACCCCTGTTACCCTCCCGCCGCATTACGACGCATCCAAAATCGTCCCCATCGACTACTACAAACCCCGGTCCGTCGCCGTCATCGGCGCATCCGACGACAAAACCAAAATGGGTTACGCCGTGTTCCACAACCTCCTGCAGTTCCCCGGCAAAGTCTACCCGGTCAACAACAAACGCAGCGAAATCCAGGGCGTCAAATGTTACCCCACCCTGTCCGCCATCCCCGGCCCCGTTGACATGGTGGCAATCACCGTCCCGGCCCAGCTCGTACCCGGCATCATGGAAGAATGCGGGCAGAAAGGCGTCAAAATGGCAGTCGTCATCACCGCAGGATTCAAGGAAATGGACGAAGACGGTCGTGCCCTCGAAAACCGCATGGTTGAAATCGCCAAAAGCTACGGCATCCGCATCGTCGGCCCGAACTGTCTCGGTCTCATCCTCCCGCCGTACAAACTCGACACCACCTACGTATCCACCTCCCCGCTGCCGGGCGACCTTGCCTTCATCTCCCAGTCCGGCGCAATCGTCAACGCCGTCGTTGGCATCTCACTCTCCGAAGGCTCCGAAATGGGATACTCCGAAGTCGTATCGGTCGGCAACCAGTCCGACCTCGACTTCCTCGACTACATGAGCTACGCCCAGCGCGACCCGCACACCAAAGCAATCATCCTCTACATCGAAGAGATCAAAAACGGCGTAGCCTTCATGGAAATGGCAAAAGAGATCACCAAAACCAAACCCATCGTCGCAATCAAAGCAGGATCCTCCCAGCGCGGTCAGGCCGCAGCCGCCTCCCACACCGGCTCACTCTCCGGCGCCTACGAAGTCTACATGGAAGCCTTCCGCAAATGCGGCGTAACCCCGGTTAAAACACTCCCCGGCGCATTCAAAGTCGCAAAAATCCTCTCCGACGCAAACCGCGCACCCAAAGGACGCCGCGCGGTCGTCATCACCAATGCCGGAGGATTTGCCGTCCTCTCCAACGACTACGCCGAAACATGGGGAATTGACATCATCGACCTCCCCAAAGAAATGATCGACGAGATGAACACCTTCCTCCCGCCGTTCTGGAACAAAAACAACCCGATCGACCTTCTGGGAGACGCGGACGAAGCACGGTTCCGCGGCGTCTTTGACGTACTCTGCCGTAACCAGGACCTCTGGGACATGGCAATCCTCGTCAACTTCCCCAACAAAGTATTAAGCCCCGAACAGGTAGCCCGCGTCCTGATCGACTACTCAAAGAAGACCGACAACCTGCTGGTCGGAACACTCGTCGGCGGCGACTGCATGAAACCCGGCGTATCCCTGCTTGCCCAGCACAACATCCCGGTATTTGAAGAACTGGAGTTCACCTACCGTACCCTCGGCCACTTAAGCTGGACCGCCGACCGATAACCCTGCATATTGGCAGTCCCGGGTTGAATCTTTACAAACCCGGGCCTTTCTTTTTTAGAGGTGGCAGATTTGTTATCAGGAATGTTTAAGAGGTTTGGGTATTTGACAATACACCTGTCTGAACGGGAACTCGTTCCTCACAGTACAGATGTTCCACAGTTGATCGGGTTGGTGTCGCAACAATTTAATAGGGATACCTAACCATTTTACTATATCTGCCAATCAATATAGTACTACACGGTGATGTGTATGGGATCAGGGTATGTTTATCATTGTCCGGACTGTGGAGAGGCGACCTATGTTGCTCTTGGAATTGGATCTGAATACACACCGATCAAGGTCTTTTACGGGGATGACGTAGACCCGCCGCTCCTCAAAGATTTCCTGCCGGATCTGCAGTACCGCACTGCCGCACTCCTGCTTCAGAGCGGCGGCGTTCCTGATACTACACATCCCGGCTGTTACGGTCAGAAGCTCTACTACTGCCCCCACTGCAGAATCCTGAAAGTAAAGTTCTTCTGCACCATTGTAAAAAACAAGCAGTCCTGGAACCCGGTCTACACCTGCGAACTCTGCGGACGTTCCCTGATACTTGCGCCGAATCAGGAAAACGGCGACGACCCGTCCCGGGACCAGATGGCAGGAGCCGACGGCGAAGTGCTCAGGATTCGCTGCATGAAATGCAAACGCATCTACTTTGCACCGGAAAGCGGATGCACCTCGAAAATTCTGTGGGACTAACCCGCCCCACAAATAAAAAAATTAATTTTTAAAACTGTGAATCGGCGCGGGAATCCGTCCTCCGCGGTTCACAAACTCCGCACAGGAAAAACGGTTCACCGGCTGGATTGGCGCATATCCTAAAAGACCGCCGAACTCCACCGTATCACCAAGATCTTTTCCGATCACCGGAATCAGGCGGACCGCTGTTGTCTTCTGGTTAATCATACCAATCGCCGCCTCATCCGCAATAATTCCTGCAATCGTTGTTGCAGGCGTACTTCCCGGAACCGCAATCATATCCAGACCAACCGAACACACACACGTCATCGCCTCCAGCTTTTCCAGTGTCAGCGCGCCGCGGTTCACCGCATCGATCATACCCTGATCCTCACTGACCGGAATAAACGCGCCGGACAGGCCGCCGACGAACGAACTTGCCATAACACCGCCTTTCTTCACCTGATCATTCAGCAGCGCAAGAGCCGCCGTCGTTCCGGGGGCACCCACCGACTCAAGACCCATCTCCTCCAAAATCTCGGCAACACTGTCCCCGATCGCAGGAGTCGGCGCAAGAGACAGATCCACAATACCGAACGGAACACCGAGCCGTTCGGACGCCTCCTGTGCAACCAGCTGACCGATCCGCGTCACCTTAAACGCCGTCTTCTTCACCGTCTCGCAGAGAACCTCAAAGTTCTTCCCCCGCACCGATTCAAGCGCATGCTTGACCACGCCGGGCCCGCTTACTCCGACGTTCACCACCGCGTCCGCCTCGGTTACCCCGTGGAACGCACCTGCCATGAACGGGTTATCGTCGGGCGCATTACAGAAGACCACCAGTTTCGCACAGCCGAGCGAATCATTCTCCTGCGTAGCCTTTGCCGTCTCAAGCACAATCTCGCCCATCAGCTTCACCGCATCCATGTTGATACCGGTCTTCGTGGACCCGATATTGACCGAGCTGCACACCCGTTCCGTCTGCGCAAGTGCCTGCGGAATGGAACGGATCAGATTTTCATCCGCCGGTGTCATCCCTTTCGACACAAGCGCCGAGTAGCCGCCGAGGAAGTTCACGCCGGTATCCGCCGCAGCACGATCCAGCGTTTTTGCAATCGTTACAAAATCCTCCGGTGTTTTGCATGCCTGTCCGCCGACCAGCGCGATGGGCGTAACGGAAATACGTTTGTTGACGATCGGAATGCCGAACTCAAGTTCTATTTCTTTTCCGGTAGAGACGAGATCCTTTGCAACCCGCGTGATCTTTGCGTAGATCTTTTCGTTCAGCCGGGTAAGGTCTGCATCGCAGCAGTCCAGCAGACTGATGCCGAGCGTAATGGTTCGCACGTCGAGCTTTTCCTGCTCGATCATTTTGTTCGTTTCATTGACCTCGAAAATATTGATCATGGTACCTCCTCAGATACGGTGCATCTTGGTAAAGATGTCCTCGTGCTGGCAGCGGATCTTTACTCCGATCTCCTCACCGATCCGGTCGAGGTCCTGTACCATTTCACCGAACGGTTTGGGCGATGCGGTCGCGTCTGCGATCATCATCATGTTGAAGTAGCCCTGCACAATCGTCTGGGAAATATCCTCAACGTTTACTTTGTTCTCCGCAAGGTAACTGCATACCTTTGCAATAATCCCCACAGTGTCCTTTCCTACAACGGTAATAATGGTCTTTGTCATTCTCGATGTCCTCGCCGGTTCAAATGTCGTGTATGTATTCGCGTTCCCGCATCAAATAGATTGTTGCACGTGGTTTCAGTCAGCACTCTTTTTCTCTTCAGCCTGCCAATAACAGATCTATGACACACCCCGTATCAGTACAGACCGCAGAACATCTCACTGCAGAACGGAAATACGCCGACGCCGCAGATATCTACCGGAGTCTTCTGGAAAATGCGGAGAACAAAACCGATGCGGCACTCTGGTGCGGTCTTGGCCGTGTGCTGATGCAGGACCAGCAGTTCTATGATGCAATCGATGCGTTCACCACCGCTGACGGTCTTGCACCGGAGAATCCGGAAATCATGGCAGCTCTTGGTGATGCTCTTGCAACCGTGCATGAGTATGAAGAGGCAAAACTGTGGTTTGAAAAAGCCGCATCCCTCGCAGACAATATCCGCTACCAGCTCAGAGCCGGCGACATGCTCGCGTACCTCGGGAAATACGATGAAGCTCTGGTATATTATACGCTTCTTTCCTCGAAGTATCCGGACAATGCCGATCTCCTGCACAATAAGGGAAAAGTGCTTCATCATCTCGGCCGGACAACCGATGCGATGAACACGATTTTAGCGGAGATACAGCTTCGCAAAGATATGGTGGAACAGTCGCCCGATGCCCGCTCCTACGCAAAACTCGCAGCCGCCTATAAGCGCATCAGCCTGTGGCAGGAAGCAGAAGACGCGTATGCCGAAGCGGTCAAACTTGCTCCGGAAAATCCGGAGTATCATATGTTTCTTGGATCCGCCCGGGTGATGAACGGAAAAGAGACCGAAGGTGTTGCCGAGTATGAGAAAGCGGCGGAGCTCTCCAGTGAAAATTTCTCGTTTCTGTCCGAGATTGCCGAGTCGGCAACGAAGTTCAAGATGTATGAAGCTGCTGTCCGGATTTACACCCGGGCGCTTGCGGTCCGGAACATCAATGGGGATGCATGGGCCGGTATTGCATACGCTCTTCTGATGCTGGACCAGAAGACCGAAGCCAAAGCATTTTTCGAGATGGCCAAGGCAACGGGGTCGATGCGGGAGATTCCGTGGGCCGACAAGCTGCATAAGAGTTACAAGACCGAGGCACTGGATCGGGCATTTCCGTAAATGTATCGTACCGTTACTGACTCCTCTCATCTGAAGAAGCTGCTTGCGGTGATAGCTCTGGCGATCTTTATCGATTCGCTGGATGGTTCGATTGTGAATATTGCCCTGCCGACGATCGCGGAAGGATTTTCCGTGGATATGTCAACGGCGGCATGGGTGATCATGGCCTATTTTTTGTTTCTGGTGGGTCTGATTCCGCTGTTCGGCAAGATTGCGGATCACGGACGGTTACAGGAGGTTTTCTGCTGCGGGTTTGTGGTGTTTACGGCCGGGTCGGTTGCCTGCGGTCTTGCGCCGGATCTTCTGATGCTGGTACTTTCCCGGGCGGTCCAGGGCGTGGGAGCGTCGATGATTGCGGTTGTGGCACCGCTGCTGGTGGTGCGGCTGATGCCTCCGCGTCACTGGGGGATGGGTATGGGGATGGCGGCTACGGCGGGAGCGGTTGCGCTGGTGTTCGGGCCGGTTCTCGGCGGGATTCTGACGGAGTATCTGTCGTGGCACTGGTGTTTTTTTATCAATGTCCCGGTGGGGATTGCGGCGGTTGTTCTTGGTCTGCGGATTATTCCCAAAGCCGAGCGCCAGCCCAAAGTCCGGTTTGATCTGGCGGGGGCGGTGCTGATCTTTACGGCGATGGCGTCGCTGATCTATCTTTTGGAACGGGGGATTCCGCTCGGATGGACGAGTCCGCAGGTGGTTTTCTGCGGCGTTGTGTTTGCCGTGTCTGTTGTGATCTTTCTTCTCCGGGAGCTTCGCGTGGCGGATCCGATTCTGCGGGTACGGGTGTTTCGGTCGATTCCGTTTACGTTTGTGGTTTCGTCGTACTTTTTGATCAGTGTGGTGTATGCGGGATTTTTGTATATTGTTCCGTTTTATCTGTCGATTGTGCTGGGGATGTCGCCTGCGGTGTCGGGTCTGATTCTTCTGATCAGTTCGGTTATTACGGCGGTGATGGGGCTGCCGTCCGGTGCGTTGTCGGACCGGATCGGGGCACGCTGGCTGGTGACGGCGGCAGGGGTTGTGCGGGTGCTGTTCTGTCTGGTGATGGCGGTGATGGTGCCGGAGTCCGGTCTGTTCTGGATTCTTCTTCTGATGGTTCTGTCGGGTCTGACGTTTGGTATTTCGGGCGGCCCGTCCAGTGCCCGGATTATTGAGCATGCGCCGGAGGGGGAAGGGGGAACCGGGTCGGTGATGATGATGCTGTCGCAGTACAGCGGGATGGTGGTGGGTGTTGCGCTGTATGCGCTGGTGTTTAATCTGACGGTTCCGGGTGCTGCGGGTGTTGCGGTGGGTCTGTTGCAGATGGAGCAGTTTCTGCCGGGCTTTCATATGACCGGTGTGTTCGGGGCGGCCGCGTCAGCGGTTGTGGTGGTGCTGTCGGTGGTGGTGAAGGACAGGGTTGCGGGGAAGACGGGTTCGGTGTAGGCGGGGTGCTTTTCTGAAACCTGTTGGTGGATGAGTGGGTATGATGAGAAAGGAAACGCAAGGTTTCGCAGATGTACCTTCGGCGCTGAGTCGCAAGCCCGGAGATGATCTTCGAACCCGATACCGGCATCGATGGCAAGGCAAAGCATGCGGACTCCATTTTCATCTGTGCCGGAGAGAGGGGTCAGTTGCCTGGGTCCCGGTGTTTTTTTTTGCGTATGTCCGCGTCACCGGCGACTGGTGTAACTCCTCCAAAAACCGTATGACACCCCAATCACCACTACCTTAATACCTCCCGGCAACCACATATTACCTATCAATTTTGCAGCATGCTACTGCAAAATACATATGAAAAACCGTGGTGACCTCCCATGCAGCGGCAGATAACACAGGAACTCCTTGCCTGGAAAGACGATCCGGCACGAAAACCCCTCATTCTCAAAGGCGTCAGACAATGCGGGAAAACCTGGCTTCTCAAACAGTTCGGCAAAGAACACTTCACCGATACCGCCTACTTCAACTTCGAAGGAAACACTCCACTCCACCACGTCTTCGCCGCAGACCTCAACCCCGACCGCATCCTTATCGAACTCGGCCTGCTGCGCGGCAGCCCGATCCTCCCCGGAACAACTCTCCTCATCTTTGACGAAATCCAGTTCTGCCCTGCTGCCCTCACCTCGCTTAAATACTTCACAGAAAACCTCCCCGCCCAGCACATCGCAGGTGCCGGTTCACTGCTCGGCATTGCCCTTGCAGGGCCGCTCTCCTTTCCTGTGGGAAAAGTCAGGCTCCTTACCCTTTACCCCATGAACTTCCCCGAATTTCTGAAAGCAAACGGAAAAGATCTGCTTCTCTCGCATCTCAACACTCTCCCGATCTCAGGCACTGTCCCGCAGAGTATCCTTCCCGAACTGAGAGCGCTCTACCGCGACTATCTTATCACCGGCGGAATGCCGGAAGCGGTTCTGAGCTGGACAACAACACATGATATATCCCGCGTTGAAGATGTTCACCGCCAGATCCTGCAAAGTTATGCCCTGGACTTTGCCAAACATGCCCCGCTCAAAGACCTCCCGAAACTCAATCTCATCTGGGATGCAATTCCTCAGCAGCTTGCAAAAGACAACGGGAAATTTGTCTTCAGCCACGTGAAATCCGGTGCACGGGCAAAAGACCTTGAGGATGCAGTACAGTGGCTGATTGATGCCGGACTTGTGTACAAAGTGGAAAAAGTTGAACGGCCCGGCATTCCGCTCTCGGCGTATGCAGATGCGACCTATTTCAAACTCTATCTTGCCGATGTCGGCCTGCTTCGTACGCTCGCCGGGTTTCCGGCAGAAGCTTTGCTTGCCGGAAACCCGCTGACCTCCCATCTGCGGGGCGCACTCACCGAAAATTATGTACTTACCGAACTTATTCCGCAGGGTGTCCCGCGTGTATGTTTCTGGAAATCCGGTAATCGTGCTGAGGTGGATTTTGTCGTGCAGGAGGGAGCAAACGTTGTGCCGGTCGAAGTAAAGGCCGCGGAAAATACGCGGTCCAAGAGTCTTGCCCGGTATCGGGAGTTATATGCGCCGGAAATTTCCGTGAGGATGAGTCTGGCGGAGATGCAGCTCCGGCGGGATGAATCCGGGGCACTTTTTGACCTGCCGCTCATGCTTGTGTGGCGGTTGCGGGATATGGCGGAGGAACTCTCCCCGTCCGCATCACCGAACTGACTCTGCTGTTTTGGATTCACCGGTGAACACAGAGGTTGTCCCTCAATTCGTGTATTGACAACCAACATCGTCATTGATCATATTTCAGCCCATGAATCGGGGTTTTATAGACATAAATCCGGGAACAAATCTGTGTTTCATCGTGAAAAAAGGACAAAACGCACCTGCCGGGATTTGAACCCGGGTCGAAAGCTCCGGAGGCTTCCAGGATATCCGCTACCCTACAAGTGCAAATGTGC
Source organism: Methanocorpusculum vombati (assembly GCF_026891935.1). NCBI lineage: Archaea > Methanobacteriati > Methanobacteriota > Methanomicrobia > Methanomicrobiales > Methanocorpusculaceae > Methanocorpusculum > Methanocorpusculum vombati. The sequence goes on from NZ_JAPTGC010000010.1 coordinate 19,486, forward strand.
CTTACTCTATTAACCCTGTCAGTATAAAAAGATAAGGAAATACTGCTAAGAAACTTTGCTCTATACCATTTTATCGTGATACACAGTACATCACCGGCCAAATCAGGATGCCCAATAAGACTGTAACACAAAATACCATATTCATATCCAGCCCTTCAACAAGAACACCGGTGATTAAGACACCCCCTCCGAGGATAAGAGGGATTTTTGCATATAAATCTGGCCTTCCGTTACAAAAATTCCTTCTTGAACTTGTAATTATTTTCCCGGAAAAATGTCGATCACTAAACGGGAGCAGGGGAGAGAGGCCGCTTTTCGTACAGCAATCCTCGATCAAATGGAAGATACTCCCCACATACAGTCCAATACAAAGCGGAATCAGAAGAGGCGTCCACAAGCCAATAAGCAATACAACAATATTGATCAGAAGTGAGAGCATGATAACGGAGATTGTAATACCTAAAATCGTATGGAGACTTTTCCTGTGTCTGGAGTCATAGTGGATATGCAGTAATTTGTAAACTGATCTTGTGAGGTAAACAATCGGTTTCATCAGAAGTGCGAATGCAAGCACTATTTCGCTCATATAATACATTTTACTGTCAGATGCATCGGCATCCGGCAGTAAAGATCCGATAATGACACCAATGAGGAAAAGAACTGAAATAACTGGCTGGGATATAAGAATTGGAGAAATAATAAGGAACGCAACCCCAAGACTAATCCCAATATGATCGTCCCCACGCATGATGTAATCAATTACATTTTGAATACATTAAGGTAACGACATGATTTGTCATGCCTTGATTCTGGCAGTACAAATCAGGAGATTCACATTTATTTTTGCAGCTGGTACTGATACCAGATCCGGCACGCGCCCTCATGGCTCACCATACAGGGTCCGATCGGCACCCGCGGCGTACACGCTTTCCCGTACAGCTTGCAGTCGGACGGATCCGCAAGTCCCCGCAGCACCCGGTCACAGATACACCCTGAGTTCTTCGTCACCTTCGCATACACCAGATCAAACTTCTTCTGTGCATCAAACGCCGCAAACTCCGGCCTGAGCGCAAGACCCGAATCCGGAATCACCGGAAAACCGCGCCATTCCACATCCGTCGGCGTAAAAACCTCCTGCATCAGCTTCTGCGCCTTCACATTTCCCTCGCGGGTCACCACCCGCGGATACGCATTCTCCACCTTCGCCTCGCCGTTCTCCACCTGCCGGGCAATCATCAGCAGGGAAAGCAGAATATCCTCCGGCTCAAACCCTGCCACCACCTGCGGCACGGGAAACGCCTCATACTCATGATACCCCATCACCGCACACACATGGCCCGGCAGAATAAACCCGTCCAGTGACGCCTCGCCCTGAGCCATCAGCCACTTCATCACCGGCGGCACCAGCCGGTGCGACACAAGAATACTGAAATTCTCCGGCGGATTCGTCAGAAGCGTGGCCGCGACGGTCGGCACAGTCGTCTCAAACCCGACCGAGATGAACACCACTTCCTTCTCCGGATTCTGGCGGGCAATCTCCACCGCCTTTGCTGCTCCCTGCACAATCCGGACATCCCCGTTCACGTGCTCCAGCGATGTCTTCGTCCCCGGAACACGGAGCAGGTCTCCGTAGGTCGCCACAATACAGCCGCGTTCCGCAAGTTCACAGGCCGCATCAATCTCGCCCTGCGGCGTGATGCAGACCGGGCATCCCGGGCCCATCACAATCTTCAGCTGCGGCGGCAGAACCGACCGGATACCGTACTTTGCAATCGCTGCCTCGTGTGTACCGCACACATGCATAATCCGGATATCCCGATCAACCACCTCGGCAAGCGTCTTTGCCATATCAGTTCCGATGGTCATACTTCTGTTAATATTGTGCCTGCAAGCACAAATACCCATTGACACGGTGCGAAGATATAGATTACCCGGAAACGAACGTACTATCTATGCTTGACCTGGAAGAACTCTTCGTCGGCGGAGGGATACTGCTTATCGGCATCAGTGCCGCGATTGGTGCAGTACTTCTTACCCATTTTCTGATGCGTTATCTCCATCGCGGAGCAGCACGGTTCTTTGTCAATGCGTTCGGGTACCCGATCGCAGGATACATTCTTGCGACCACGACGTATGTCGCATTCGATACCTACCTGCACGATCTGCTGGTCATCAATACAAAATATTACTCTGCACTGCTCGTCTTTCTCGGTGTCTGGACGGTGTACCGTATCGGTATGAGTGCGGTTGAGTACTTCTTTCCGGCGGATCATCATGAACCGAATCGTGCCGGCCCGGTTCTGAAGTTCGCGCTGCGGGTCGTTATCTGGGGGCTCGGTCTGATGATGATTCTTGATACGCTGGAGATCAACATTACGCCGCTTCTGGCAGGAGCCGGAATTGCCGGTGTTGCGGTGGCGCTTGCGGCTCAGGATGTTCTCGGCAACTTTTTCGGCGGTGCGGTTCTGTATGTGGATACGCCGTTCCGGGTCGGTGACTGGGTACAGGTAAGCGGGCAGTTCGGGGAGGTGCTGCAGATAGGGCCCCGCAGTACCCGCATTAAGACACTGGATTCCCAGCTGATGACGATTCCGAACTCGAAAATCGCAGGGGACGCTGTGATCAACTTCTCCGCGCCGGAAGAGTATATGCTGATCCGCCTGAAAATCGGGGTGGCCTACGGTTCGGATGTGGAACTGGTGAAAAAGACGATGAAAGAGGCGGTGGATACGGTGTTTGCCAAAACACCGTATCTTTCTCACGACGAGCCGGTAGAGACGAACTTTTTGTCGTTTGGTGATTCGAGTCTGAACTTTGAGCTGGTGATCTGTGCGGCAAAGCCGCTGTATTACTATGCGGCTCTTGATGCGGTGAACTGTGAGGTTGACCGGTTGTTCCGCGAGCGGAACATTTCGATTCCTTTCCCGCAGCGGGAAGTGCGGATTCTCAATATGCCGGAGAAAGGTCTCTGACCCTTTTTCTGGTAACTACCGGAATTTTGGTAGTTTAGGATAGCTATATGACGGATTGAGGGTAATTATTCATCTGATACAGATATGAAAAAAAGTACAGTTGCAGTTCTTGTGCTGTTTGCGGTGTTCGCCCTTCTGGTTCTTCCCGCCGCAGCAGAGAACTCCCAGACCGACCGGGTGATTCTTACGTCCGGGTATGGTGAGTCGGTGACGACTCCGGATAAAGTTACGATCAGTTTTGCGGTTGAGACAACCGATCCGGATGCAAAGATCGCACAGCAGCAGAACGCTGATCGGATGGCGGCAGTTGTTGCGGCGCTGAAAGGTGCCGGTATTGCGGAAAATAATCTGAAGACGACCGGATACAATATTTATTCGTACACCATTGGTGAGTACAATCCGGGTAAGTGGCCGAACGGGACTGAGGTCTATCAGGTCCGCAATACGGTTCAGATAACGTCGTATGATGTGTCGAAGGCCGGCGAGTATATTGATGCTGCGGTCGGTGCAGGTGCCAACAGTGTGAGCAGTCTGCAGTTTGGTCTGTCCGATGCAAAGCAGGCACAGGAGCGGAACAAGGCTCTTGTTGCGGCAGTTACCGCTGCACGGAATGATGCAAACGCCGTTGCTTCGGCTCTCGGGGTGAAGATTGTTTCAACCGGTACGATTTCGGTGGATCAGAGCAGATATTCCGTGTCCTACAACTCGCTTGACCGGGCGATGCTTAAGGCGGAGAGTGGAACAGGAGCTGCGGTTCCTACGACGATCCAGTCCGGTGAGGTGGAGACTACGGCAACCGTTTCGGTTGTATATACTTACTAACTTTTTTTATCTGATCCGTTCCGGACCGGTGTGAATTTTTTTGTGCGGGATGTCTGCGAGGGTGAGACTGCCGGTTTTGGCAAGTTCTACGGCCAGTGCGGTTGGCGGCTGGTATGCGGCAAGGATGGAGAAGCCTGCGTTGAGGGTTTTTCGTATAGTGTCGCCGGTTGGTTTGCCGGAGATGACGAGGGCGGCTGAGGCGGGCTGGTGGCCTGCGTGCAGGAGGAGACCGCATGCTTTGTCGAGTGCGACCGGCTGGCTGAGGTCGCACGCGGTGAAGGCGGTGCCGTCCGGCAGGACGGCTGCGGCACAGAATCCTCCGGCGGCGAGAATGTTTTCCGGGAATGGTGTGGCAAGGGTGTCGGCCGGGATGGTGATACCGCCGGAGATGACGGGCAGTCGTGCGGGGTCGAGGTAGGATGCGGTGCCGCCGCAGCCGGAGATGACGGCACGTTTGGGGAGGAGAACTTTGAAGGGGTTTCTGGTGAGGACGCCGATGGTTGCCCCGTCAATCATGATCGATTCGATTTCGTCAGCGGGGATGATTGCTTCGGTTGCAAGATAGCCGCGGGCGAACTCGTCCGGAAGGTCGGGGAGCATGAGTACGGAGAGGAGGTTTCTGCCGTTGACGGTCAGGGCGAATGCCTGTTCGTTGAAGAGGCCGTTTGAGAAGGTGTTCATGCGTTGTGTCCGTCGCAGGTTTCACTGCCGCGAAGGTGGCGGCAGATGATGCAGAACTCTTCGCCGAGTTTGTCTTCGGTGATTGTTCCGCTGTTGATGTCTTCGGCAAGTCTGCCGATGAGTTCTTTGATGTCGTCGTCGAAGATGATGCGGTATCCCCGTTTGCCGGAGAGATACTGGGATACGGCGGAGGGGGCTACTGACAGGGCTTTGGCGACTTTGATCTGGGATACGCCGCGGCTGACCAGTTCGGCGGCAAGGGCTGCCTGCATGGCAGGGATGATGTCCCAGACGATTTCCTGACAGGGTACTTTTACCATTGTTTAGTAATTCTCGCTGTGAATACTATTAAAGATGTGTTTCTCATTCCGTCCGTATTTTTTCTGCGGTGCGGGGGTATGCTGGAGATTTCCGGGCTGCGGGTGTGCCGGAGAAAGGTCTTGGTTACCGGCAAAATTATATGCAGTCGGCACCTACCACGAGAGTATCATGCGAAAACGTTCTGCGGATCTGGCGGTTCCGATCAAAATTACTTCGGTTGCGGCAGGTTCGGTGCTCGGGGGGTTTGCCGGGAAGCAGATCGGCGGTGTTGCCGGACGGGTGATTCCGGTTATCGGCACAACGATCGGGAAGACGACCGGTAAGTACATCGGGACGACGCTCGGCGGGCTTGCGGGAGAGATTGCCGGAGATAAGATTGCGGAGGTTATTGTGCCCGCGGTGCTGGATGCGGCAGAGCCGGGTTATATCCGGGTGGATGTGCGGGAGGATCACCGCCCGCCGAAGTTTTTCGAGCGGATGATGGAGCGGTGAGGACAATTCTGCTTGCGGACTGTTCCGAAAAATCCGTTCTGAATACAACTTTTCTTTTGCAATTTTTCTGCTGCTTCGTATTTTCTGTGCTGATGTCGGGTCTGGTTGTCCGGTTCACAAATTAAATTGTATTTTATTTAATGAAAATAATATAGTTTATATTCTATCCCTCCCGATTACTATCCATGACTATTGTGGAAGACGCAAAACGCGGACTTGTCACTGAAGAGATGAAAGTCGTTGCGGCCGCCGAAGGCGTGACCGAGGATTTCGTTCGCCGCGGTATTGCCGGCGGACATATTGTGATTCCGATGAGTCCGTACCGGAAGGTTAAGCTCTGCGGTATCGGCTCGGGCCTGCGTACGAAGGTGAATGCTTCGATTGGTACGTCGTCTGATATTGTGAATGTGGATGAGGAGATCGAAAAAGCCCGTCAGGCGGAGCTTGCGGGTGCGGATTCTCTGATGGAGCTTTCGACCGGCGGGGATTTCCTTGATATCCGCCGGCGTGTGGTTGAGGCGACGACGTTGTCCGTAGGTTCGGTTCCTCTGTATCAGGCGTTCATTGAGGCGGCCCGCAAGAAGGGCGGTGTGGTCTTTATGGATGAGGATGATCTGTTTAAGATCACGGAGGAGCAGGCGAAGCTCGGTACGAACTTTATGGCGATTCATACGGGTATTAATTATGAGACGGTGAAGCGGCTGAAGCATCAGGGACGTCACGGTGGTCTGGTGTCCCGCGGCGGTGCGTTTATGACGGCCTGGATGCTGCACAATGAGCAGGAGAATCCGCTGTACCGCAGGTTCGATTATCTGGTGGAGATTTTAAAGGAGCATGAGGTTACGCTTTCGTTCGGGAACGGTATGCGGGCGGGTGCCTGTCATGATGCGACCGATCGGGCGGCGATTCAGGAGCTTTTGATTAATGCGGAGCTTGCGGATCAGGCGCATGCGGCGGGTGTTCAGTGTATTATGGAGGGTCCGGGGCATATTCCGCTGGATGAGATTGCGGCGAATGTGCAGCTGGAGAAGCGGGTGACGAATAATAAGCCGTTCTATATGCTCGGTCCTCTGGTGACGGATATTGCGCCGGGTTATGATGATCGTGTTGCGGCTATTGGTGCTTCGGTTTCTTCTGCGGCGGGTGCGGATTTTATCTGTTATGTGACGCCTGCGGAGCATCTTGCCCTGCCAACGCCGGAGGAGGTGTATGAGGGTGTGATCAGTTCCCGGATTGCGGCGCATGTCGGTGATATGGTGAAGCTGCCAAAGACCCGTGAGGCGGATCTGGAGATGGGTCATGCGAGACGTGATCTTGATTGGGAGCGTCAGTATGCGGTTGCGCTGAATGCGCAGAAGGCACGGGAGATCCGGAATGCACGGATGCCGGCGGATACGGATGCGTGTACGATGTGCGGCGATTTCTGTGCGATTAAGATTGTGCAGAAGAACTTCCACTTTTAATTCTTTTTTTTGCGGGTGCTGGTCTGGTGGTTTTGCAGGGGGAATTTCTGTAAAGCTGTTCCGGTATGTTTATTGTTCTTCCCGCAATATTTTTTCTTATCTATGAGGCAACTGATTGCCGGTGCGGTTTCTGCGTTTGTCCGGGCGTATGAAATGCGGCCCGGTATTGCTACACGGTGGGGTGATCCGCTTGTGGGGTTCTGTGATGCGCGATGTTCTGCGGTGCGGGGTCTGAAGTGTTCTGTTTCTTTGGATCATCTGATGCCGGAGGATGTTCTTGCGGGTGCGAGTGTGGTGGTTGTGTATTTTCTGCCGTTTACGCCGGAGCTTGCGGAGACGAACTGTTCCGGTACTCTTGCGTCGCCTGCATGGGCACGGGCGTATGCCGAGACGAATGCGTTGTTTGCGGAGCTGAATGATCAGCTGGTGGATCTGATCCGTTCCCGCGGGGGGAGGGCAGAGGTTCCGGGGGCTGCGGCGGGTTTTGCGGAGGTGTCGCTGATGAGCAGGTGGTCGCATCGTCATTTTGCGGTGCTGGCGGGTCTGGGGACGTTCGGGATGAATAATATGCTGATTACCCGGGCGGGCTGCTGCGGGCGGGTGAGTTCGTTTGCGGCAGAGATTGCGGTTGAGCCGGATGTGCCGCTTTCTGAGGAGTTGTGTTTGTTCCGGCGGCGTGGTGCGTGCGGGAGGTGTTTTGTACGTTGTCCGTCCGGGGCGCTGTCGCCGGAGGGGTTTGATCGGTGGCGGTGTTTTGGGGTTTGTCTGGAGAATGCGGGGGTGTATTCCGGTTGTGATGTGTGCGGGAAGTGTGTGACCGGGGTTCCGTGTTCGTTTTGGTGTGATACGCAGAAATGATTTCGCCGGTTTTTTTCTGAACAGTACAGGCGGGTGAGTGGTGAGCGGGATGGGGGGAGCTGCTACAGATTTTCCGGGTTCTGCTGTGAGAATCTGTGACGGCTTTTTTATCCAGTCCACGAACCAGACAACTGTTTCCGGTACAATTATCTACGAAATGGCTAAAAAGAGGGGTGACCTCAGAAGAGGCCGGAGATGTTGCCGTCTGCGTCGATGTCTATCTGGCATGCGGCGGGTTTTGCGGGGAGGCCGGGCATGGTCATGATGGCGCCGGTTTCGACGACGATGAAGCCGGCGCCGTTGAGGAGCCGGACGACTGCGGCGCTGACGGTGAAGCCGGTCGGGCGGCCGAGTTTGTTGGGGTCGTCGGAGAGGGAGTACTGGGTTTTTGCGATGCAGACGGGGAGGTTTCCGGAGCCGGCTGCTTCGATCTCTTTGATGGCAGCTTCGGCGTCTGCTGAGTAGGCGACTTTTGCGGCGCCGTAGATTTTGGTGGTGATGGTTTCGATTTTTTCTTTGACGGGTTTGTCGAGGTCGTAGAGGTAGTGGAAGCTGCCTGGTTTTTCGGTTGCGGCGACGACTTTTTGTGCGAGGTCGCGTCCGCCTTCGCCGCCTTTTGCGAAGACTTCGGAGAGTGCGAAGTCGGCGCCTTTTGCTTTGCAGAACTGTTCGAGTGCGGCGATTTCTTCGTCGGTGTCGGCGGCGAAGCGGTTGATGGCGACGACGATGGGGACGCCGAACTTCTGGAGGTTTTCAATGTGGGCTTCGAGGTTGACCATGCCGGCCTGCATTGCATCAACGTTTGGTTCGCTGCATTTGTCTTTTGGGATGCCGCCGTTATATTTGAGGGCACGGATGGTTGCGACAAGGACGATGGCGTTCGGGGTGAGGCCTGCGTAACGGCATTTGATGTCCATGAATTTTTCTGCGCCGAGGTCGGAGCCGAAGCCTGCTTCGGTGATGACGTAGTCGGCGAGTTTGAGGGCGAGCCGGGTGGCGCGGACGGAGTTGCAGCCGTGGGCGATGTTGGCGAAGGGGCCGCCGTGGATGAGGCAGGGGGTGTTTTCGAGGGTCTGGACGAGGTTGGGTTTGAGGGCGTCTTTGAGAAGTGCAGCCATGGCGCCCTGTGCCTGGAGGTCACTCGCGTAGAGGATTTTTCCGCTGCGGCTGTAGCCGATGATGATTTTTCCGAGCCGGGTTTTGAGGTCGGTGATGTCGGTTGCAAGGCAGAGGATTGCCATGACTTCGGAGGCGACGGTGATCATGAAGTGGTCTTCGCGGGGGACGCCGTTGGCAGGGCCGCCCATGCCGACGACGAGGTTGCGTAAGGCGCGGTCGTTCATGTCGAGGCAGCGTTTGAAGGTGATTCTGCGGGTGTCGATGTCAAGGGCGTTGCCCTGCTGGATGTGGTTGTCGATCATGGCGCAGAGGAGGTTGTTGGCGGCGGTTATTGCGTGGATGTCGCCGGTGAAGTGGAGGTTGATGTCTTCCATGGGGATGACCTGGGAGTAGCCGCCGCCGGCTGCGCCGCCTTTGACGCCGAAGACGGGGCCAAGGGAGGGTTCCCGCAGGGCGATGATGGCGTTTCTGCCGATCTTTGCCATGGCCTGGCCGAGGCCGACGGTGGTGGTGGTTTTGCCTTCGCCGGCGGGGGTGGGGTTGATGGCGGTGACGAGGATGAGTTTGCCGGCTGGGTTTTGGGCGACGCGTTTTTCGAGTGCGTCGGAGAGTTTTGCTTTGTACTGGCCGTAGGGTTCGAGTTCGTCGGGCTGGATGCCGAGTTGTGCGGCGATCTGTGTGATCTTGTGCATGTCGGCCTGTTGTGCGATTTCTATGTCAGAGAGCATGGTGTTATGGTTCACCCCTCGTGGTGTCTGGGGACGACCGCGGGCGGGGTCGTCGTTATAGTATAGATGGGCGGGGGGTGTGATAAATACTGCGGGAATGGATCGGGGAAAAGAGGGGGTTATTAGAGGAACTTGCTGACCGGTTCGGAGGCGACTTTGTACCAGACCTGGGTACCTCCAACTTGAACAAGGACAAAAGCCTCAAGTCTTTCTTTAGGATGGGCTGTCAATGGAGAAGACGGAGTAAACTCAACTGATCCCTTTAAATCATTGATAATATTCGCAGAATACACTGAATTCTGAGTGTCTCCACTATAGTACACAATGAAATCGGGAGTATGATCTTTCAGAGTAGTTTTGGGTTCAAATGTAATCGTGATATTATTAAGACCCGTCTTTGTGAGCTTTCCAGCAACTTTACTTGTGTTCTCAAAGATATTCATCCGTGGGGGAATTGTAATGGGCCCTACGGTAACAGAGTGTGTCTTGTCGTCAACCTGTACATTTACTGTTACGTTTCCGGTCACTGCACCCAATACCCATAGATTCGAAGACGGTTGTGTATTGGGATAAGGTGTCTTCAACCAGTCATCACCATTTGGTGGCGAAAGATCGTAGGTATATTGCTTCTTGCCAGGGGTAGAGGGATTGGATGCAGTCATATTCGACGTGGTGATAGTTTGCGATTTCGGACTCGTAGCAGTGAATGTTGGAGTACCTAAACCCGTTACGGAATCATCCAGAATGGTTATCATAAATCCATGTCCGGGGTAGATGTCATTAATGTAGTAGGGGACAACCGAGATCCATCCATTGGGATCCGACATACTCCCGTCAATTCCGGGGATGGCCGGGATTGTCACCTTCTGGATCAGCAGCACCTGTTCGGTTCCGTCGCGGAACTTTCCGGTGACGGTTGCGTAACACTCTATTTCTGCCGCAGAATCCTTTCCGGTTGTGGTGAGATCTACAGTATAACTACCTTTTTTAATCTTGTCAAGAACTGCCGGATCAACGTACGCCGCCATCCGGTACTCCTGCCCGACCTGCGGCCCTTCGACGGAGTTGTTCTTTGTCTTCGCATAGGTCAGCTCCGGCCCGGTAATGACGGCGGAGAGCGAGACAAGATCGCCTGCATCCGCTCCCCCATGCACAATGAAACCGATCCCGTGCTCCGGACTATCGCCGCTGAATGCATAGGGCTTGAGCGTCAGGCCGACCTGCTTCATGTTAAACATGCCGTCCGCAAGCCCCATCGCTACCACTGCTGCAACGGCGACGAAGACGACCGTAAGGGCAACGAGCAGAATTGTGCCGATGGCAGGGGAGACGGCTGCGTCGTGAGATGGTGGGGACCGCATGGTATTTCTGATGTATTATTCTCGCTCGATCTACAATAAGTTAGTTGTTGAGTATGTATGTGAATTGAAAAAAAAAACAACTGACGGTGATGCGGAGAAGGAATACCTGCGGTGTTTGGAAGAGAGGACGGCTGCGGAGCAGCGTGGCCTGAAAAGATTTTTGTCTTTGGTTTTTCTTGGAGGAACCACGGAACGCATGCCTTCGACCTGCGTCCCGTGGTTCCCCAAAGCAAAACCAAAGATAAAAACTCCCGAAAACGGAAATCATTTTTCCCGCAAAAGAAATTCCTGCGCAAAAAACCGGAACGTTGCAGACATTTGGCACACAATCTGCGGGAGTGATGTCATATGCCCCCTACTGATTTTTTGAAAAAATATCTCCCTTGTGATCTTACTGTACTCGTTAGTACAGTACATAGTAGTAGGAAAGCACAGAACACATTCTGTCAACACAGGGTACCGGCAAACACCATAAATACCACAACCACCAATCATCCCTCATGAAACACCTCCTCCCCCTGATCCTTCTCCTCGCCGCCGTACTCCTGACCGCCGGCTGCATCGCATCCGAACACCCGGCAAACCAGACACCGGCCCCCGCCGCAACCGGAACCACCCCGGCACCGGCGGTCATCCCCGAAAACGACATCATCGGGCTTGACGTCCTCACCGTCTATCGCGGCGCAGACGCCATGCAGGAACTCGCCACCTCGGGATTCTCCACCACCCCCATCAAGGAAGGAAACACCGCCTACCTCATCGAAGTAACCATCACCTGTGACACCCTCGGCAAACACTCCCGCCGCGAAGGGTACCTGGGATCCGTCACCGTCTCCGACCATGACCTCCTGCTCTCCGTGAAAACCGGCACAACCCAGACCACCTACCCCGCAACCCACCTCCTGCCGGTACCGGAAAAATATCACAAAAAAATGCTGTATGACGACATCGTCCTCAGAGAAGGAGAATCTGTCACCGGCTGGGTACTCTACACCAACATCCCCGAAGGCGATGCAGCCCTCACCATGCCGGGATTCGAAGCCGAAAACGTGCGGATCTAACGGAAAAACAAAAAGCTTCAGGGGGGATTTGAACCCCCGACCTGCTGATTACAAATCAGCCGCTATGCCGGGCTAGGCCACTGAAGCAAAAGTGACTATACTAATTCTCCCTCTCTCTAATAATAGTTTACGTTTTACCGGCATTACACCTTTCTTCCTGACACCCGCTCACCCGTCTTTCCCCTGAACAGATCAATATCGTACCAGAACTTTCCGGACACCGCCATCAGTACCAAACCCTTAATCCCTCCGAAAAACCATATAAAATACACATGAAGATTCTTTTCGCAATAGCTCCGGACCGGTTCTTAGATCAGGAATACACCGTACCCAAAACCGCCTTCGAAGAGAAAGGAATTGAATGCATAACAGCCTCCACCATCCACGGAACCTGTTACGGCATGCACGGCGAAATTGTCGAATCCGACCTCTCCTTCGACGACGTCAACCCCGCCGACTACGACGGCATCGTCATCATCGGCGGCATCGGCTGTCAGGACTACCTCTGGAGATGTGAAAAACTCATCGACATCACCAACGCCATCGGCAACGCCGGAAAACTCACCGCTGCCATCTGCCTTGCCCCAATCATCATCGCCGAAGCCGGCCTCCTCGCCGGAAAAAACACCACTGCCCTTGACACCCCCGCATCCCGCAGAATCCTCGAACTCGACAAAGCAGTCCTCGTCAACGAACCCGTAGTCGTCTCCGGAAACATCATCACCGCACGCATGCCGCAGGACGCAAAAGCCTTCGCCGACACCATCCTCCAACACCTCGCATAACACAATGACAACCGAACCACCCCGCACCACTCCCGCACTCGACGACGCAATGCAGCTCTTCAACGCCGGAAACTACGCCGGCGTCATTGCCCTCGTCTCCGGCACAAGCGACCCCGCCCTCCTCCTCCTCGCCGCACGCAGCTACGCAGAAACCGGCCAGTACGACACCGCAGGATACCTCCTCCGCGACCTCATACAAATCATGCCCGGCTCCTCCTACCTGCACAGCTACCTTGCCGACGTCATGGAAAAAACCGGTGACGAACACGCCGTCTCCGAATACGCAACCGCCCTTATCCTTGACCCCGAAAACAAACCCGCCCTCCGAAGCTACGCCCGGCTCCTCCTCGCCAAAAACGACCTTCGCGGCGCAATTCCCTCCCTCCGATCCCTCGTACGGTTCGGCTCCGACCCGGGCGACATCCGCAAACTCATGCAGACCTTAACCCAGGTCGGCGAACCCGAAGAAGCCGCAGCTCTGCACATCCAGAACTTCGGCGAAGATGAATACTCTCCCGAATACGTCGAAGCACTCCTCGCCGCAAAAGAATACCAAAAAGCAATGAGTGTCGCCCTCCGCGGCTGGAACACCGTCCGCGAACTCATCTACCTCCGGCTCGACCTCGAAGCCCTCGCAGCACTTGACCCCGAAGCCGCCGAAAGCGCCTACCGGTCAGCACTCGACAGCTTCGAAGAAGAGGAAATGGACAACGAAGAAGTAGCCCAGATACGCTTCTCCTTCATCCTCCTCGAAAAACTCCTCGGCCACTACGACGCCGCCCGTTACGAACTCGGCCTCCTCCTCAAAACCCGTACCGACCCCGTCTACCGGCTTCTGGAAGCAGAACTCGCCGCCCGTACCGGACACGGCGACGACGCCAACACCATCTACCGCAGCCTCATTGCCGAAGAATGCAGCAAAGACGCAGAAGTAGCCGACCCTGCCATGCAGGAACTGATCATCACCCGCTTCAAAGCATTCCTCGACTCCGTCCGCAGCAAAGAAGAAGTCGCAGGCATCATCAGCGTCCTCCTCTCCTCCTACCCGACCGCCGTCTGCTTAACGCAGATCGGCGCCGCCTACGAAGAAGCCCGCGCCTGCACCCAGGCGCGGGACTGGTACTACCGGGCATACCGCGCCGACTACATCCACGGCGGCATCGCCTACGCCGCATTCCTCAAACGCCTCGGCGAAGACCGCGAATGCGAAACCGTCATCCGCTACATCCTCACCAACATCACCCGCGCCGCCGACGTCGAACGCATCGCAGGCGTTGTCCTCAACGGCAAAGAAGCCATGTACCGCATTCCCAAAGTCATGGAACAGATCCTTGCCCGCCTCACCTCGGTACTCGAAAAACTCTCCTCCAATGGCCGGGAAATGCTTGCCGTCGGCCTCCTCTACGCCGCAGGAGACGCCCTTGAGCGGCAGGACTACGAAGAATGCAAATGGCACTGCCTGCTTGGTCTTGACGTCATGCCCTGCTACCCCGCCGTAATCAAAGTCGAAGACTTCATGCAGCTGCTCTCCCAGGCAAAAGGCCGGGCACTCGCCGAACGCCCCGTCCTGCTGGAAAAGAACGCCTGGATGGAAACCACCGCCGACACCGGCAGTGAACCGGCCCCGGTTGCAAACCTCCTCGACCTCGACGAACGTGAACAACAGGTCATCGCCTTCCTCAAAGAACACCGCGAAGCAACCGAAATGGATCTCAGATCCGTCCTCAACACCCGCCGCGTAACCGGCATCGTAAACGGCATCCTCACCAAAGCCGCCGAAAAAGGCGTGAAGATCATCGAAAAACGGGGCGTTGGCGACCGTGGAGAAATATATGGCTATACCGGAGAATAACGGAATCGGGCGCGACGAACGCCGGCTGGAAAGTGTTGCAATCATCAACGCACTGCGTCGCGGCACCGTCCCTGAATCAGGACTCGGAAGACTCGCCGTCGGCCTTGAAACCGAAGAAAAAGTCATCACCTCCCAGCTTGCATTCGTCGGAACCGGTCACGCCGACTGCAAATTTGTCCGCGGCGAGTACGGCTCCGGCAAAACATTTCTCATCTCGCGTGCCGTAGAGATCGGACTTGCCGCAAAGTTTGTCACAAGTCACGTCGTCATCTCACCCGACACCCCGCTGCACAAACTCCAGGCTGTCTATGCACGCATCTGCGCAGGACTTACCACCCCGACCGAAGACCATGCCTTAAAAAGCATCATCGACACCTGGATCTACGGCATCGAAGACCGGCTCATCAGTACCGGCATCGACGAAAACGACCCGGCACTTGCCGACCTGACCGCAAAAGAGATCGAAGCAGTTCTGACGCGGGTAAGCGGCATTCACTCCGGCCTTGCTGCAGCACTTCGGACCTACTATCAGGCGAACAACAAAGGTGACTTCGCCACCTCTCAGGCAGCCATCGGCTGGATCTCCGGAGAACAGACCGTCGGCAGAACCTTCAAGGCGCAGGCCGGCCTCAAAGGAACCGTGACCGAAGGAGACGCACTTGCGTTCCTGAACGGTCTGGTGCATATTATCGTGCAGGCCGGATACGCAGGCCTCCTCGTCAGCTTCGATGAAGTGGAAACCGCCCAGGCATTCGCCCGGCCCCAGCGGGAAAAAGGATACATCAACCTCCGCCAGATTGTGGACATGATTGACCGGAACGAACTGCCGAACTGCTTCCTCCTGTTTGCCGGAACCCCTGCACTCTTCGACAGTGCAAAAGGTATCCGGTCCCTGCCGCCGCTCTACGATCGCATCGGCATGATCGCAGACGACGGATTTTCCAATCCCATGCAGACGCAGATCGTTCTGCCGAAGTTTGATGTAAAAAAACTCGAAGAAGTCTCCCTGCGGGTGATCGACATCTACACCGAAGCGTACGCCGAAGTTGACAAAACCCGTGTCTCCATTCGGTTTATCCGAACCATGATCGAACGCGTGACCGGACGGTTCGGCGGCCGCGTGGATGTGGTGCCGCGTCTGTACCTGCGGGAGTTTGTGGACGTGCTGGACAAATGTGCACTCTATGACTCCTATAACCCGATGGAGAAGTATGCGTTCGTCGCAAAAGAGAATGATACCTCGCTGAAAGAGGAAGAAAAAGCTGTCATGGAAGTCAGCTGGTAATTTTCCGCAACCCTTTATTTTTTCGCCGCCAATAGTATCCGACGGAATCATCCATGGATAAAAATCTCTACGTAGAAAATATCGCGAACGGGACAGAGGTCTCCTCCCTCTTCCTCGTCAAACGTTCCGACCTCCGCAGCAAACGCGGCGAACAGTTTGTCTACATGACCCTCGCTGACCGCACCGGAACCATTGAATGCAAAGCCTACGGTGACAAAGCAGTTGAAGCTGCCCGGGCGGTCAAAACCGGTATGGTGTATGCAATATCGGGCATCGGAAAAACCAACCAGAACGGCGAACTGCATCTCTTCTCAGACACTGCCGAAACCCTTGATTCACTCCTCAGAGGACCGGTCGCACTCGTGCCCGGTCAGGACACCGAGTTCATCTTCACCCCCGCCGACATCACCGGCAACGCATCCGAAATTCAGAAAATTGTCGCAAGCATTGTCAACGGCGATCTCCGGCTCTTTGTAGCCTGCTGTCTCGATCAGCGGTTCTACGAATGCCCTGCCGCCATCCGCCGTCACCATGAATACACCGGAGGCCTTTGTGAACACTCCCTTGAAACGGTCAGGATCGCCCTGAATCTTGTTGAGACCATGCCCCGGACCGAGATCAACCGCGACATGGTCATCGCCGGAGCAGTCCTGCACGACATCGGCAAGATCTTCTGTTTCGACAAGGTCGGCTACGGCTACGTACCCAATGACACCTACAACCTCATCGAACACATCACCATGGGCATCATGTTTATCGACGAGTACAAACACCTCATCTCCGAAGCCCAGCTCTTACAGCTCCGCCATATTATCCAGTCGCATCACGGCATCTACGGCGACGTCGTCCCGCTTACTGCTGAGGCATGGCTCGTAAACCAGGCCGACGGGGCAAGTTCCCTCCTCCGCAGCATCGTTGATGACCTCTCTGAAACCCCGAAAGGCCAGAAGAAAAAAGGCCTTCGCAGCGAAAAATTCCTCTGGAAAGCAGTATAACTCCCTCTTTTTTTCACCAGGTGCCTGCGAAATGTATCTTCGGGATGCAGCAGCACCATGCATACCCTCCTTCGCGCTTTTGGAAATCTTCGTATGATACACCTCAATACAAATTATTTTACTAACACAAATTGTAACTTGGTTTGAATACAAATAAATACTCATTAGGTCAATTATGTTTAATGCACATTATGGAAGGGTACTTACCCATCGAATGGTGTGTGCTGTGGGCAGTGCTCTCAGCACCATGTGTCATCTACGGTCTGTGGAGGATGAAACAGATGATACAGCAGGACAGACGCGTTCTTCCTCTGATGGCAGTCTGCGGTGCATTTGTGTTTGTACTTTCCGCACTGAAAATCCCGTCAGTTACCGGAAGCTGCTCGCATCCAACCGGAACCGGTCTGTCCGCTTCCTTCTTCGGCCCGTGGGTCACCGCGGTTCTTGGAACCATCGTACTGTTATTTCAGGCAATTTTACTTGCGCACGGCGGTCTTACCACGCTTGGAGCAAACGTATTCTCGATGGCAATCGTCGGCCCGTTTGTTGCCTGGCTGGTCTTCGTCGCACTGCGCCGTTACGCTCATGCCGGTCT
Organism: Methanocorpusculum vombati; assembly: GCF_026891935.1. Taxonomy (NCBI): domain Archaea; kingdom Methanobacteriati; phylum Methanobacteriota; class Methanomicrobia; order Methanomicrobiales; family Methanocorpusculaceae; genus Methanocorpusculum; species Methanocorpusculum vombati. The sequence continues at coordinate 36,876 of NZ_JAPTGC010000010.1, forward strand.
CGGTCTGTCGGTGTTCATCACCGCAGCAGTTGCAAACCTGGTGACCTACACCGTTACCTCTCTGCAGCTCGCCCTTGCCTTTCCGGCTGACGGCAGTATTCTCACGGCATTCATTGCATTTGCAACCATCTTTGCCGTAACCCAGATTCCGCTCGCAATCATTGAGGGTATCATCTGCGGTCTCGTTGCAAAGTACATCGTCCGTGTTAAGCCTGACATTCTCAAGAAACTCGGCATCATCGAAGATGCAGAGATCGCAAAAATCCAGGGTGAGGCAGCATGAACCGGGCGACAATGGAGATCATCCTCGGCATTGCTGTCATCGTCATCTTCGTGATCGGCACACTGTTTCTCATCCCCTCCGGAGGAGAGGGAGAGGAAGGCTGGGGTGGTGCGGATGGCGGAGCAGCTGATCTGATCGACAGCACCGGTTACGTTCCCTGGTTCAACCCGATCTGGGAACCCCCAAGCGGTGAGATCGAATCACTGTTCTTCTGCGTTCAGACTGCAATCGGTGCAGTCATCGTAGGTTACTTCTTCGGCTACTGGAGAGGTGCCAAAGGCCGCAAAGACGAAGAGTGAGTACACACGTGTGGACAAAGCCTGACGGCTGTTTTGTTCCCCGGGGCCGGACACCCCGTACTTTTTTTGTACCGATATTCTGAACATCAGAAACGGATCACATGTATTATGGTCTTTTACCACCACACTTTCTGAGAAACATGATCACCTTCCTTGCAGGAATCGCTATTCTCATCCTTGGATATTTCATCTGGGGTAAAGTCGCCGAAAAGATCTTTGCTCCCGACGACCGTCTCACCCCCGCACTCGCACATCCGGACAGGGTAGAACGGGTGCCGCTCTCCAAAAAACGCAACATGCTTCTGCAGCTGCTCAATATTGCCGGCATGGGTCCGATTGTTGGCGTTGCCCTTGGGATGAAGTTCGGCGCGATCGTCTTTCTTCTGCTCCCCATCGGAAACGTGATCGGCGGTGCAGTTCATGACTACTATATCGGCATGATCTCTGCGCGAAATAATGGTGCTGACGTTCCGATCCTGATGGAAAAGTTCTTCGGCCGGCGAGTGAGCGGCCTGTTCCTGGTGCTTGCCGCGGTCTGTCTGGTTCTGGTCGTGACCACCTTTACCAATATTCCCGCCCAGTTTATCCAGACCCTGATTCCGCTCGGTTCCTGGGTGTTTGTTGCCGCAGTAATTGGTATATTCCTCTACTACATTCTTTCCACGCTGTATCCGATCGATAAAATCATCGGCAGAATGTATCCGTTCATCGGCGGCCTCCTGATCCTGATAACCGCTGCGGTCTGTGTCGCCTGTATTCCCTATGCAGGTCTCATCCCTGATATCATCCTGACGCCTGAAGGAATCACTGCTGCGTTCACCTCCCATCCCGATGGTCAGCCGCTTATCCCGATGCTGTTTATTACGATTGCCTGCGGCATTCTCTCCGGATTTCATGCGACCCAGTCGCCGATAGTCTCACGAACGATGCAGTCCGAAAAGGACGGACGGAAGATCTTCTACGGCATGATGATCGCAGAAGGTATTATCGCGATGATCTGGGCTGCGGTAACCTCGATCCTGTTTGCCCTTGAGCCGGAGATGCTTGCCTCTTCAAACGGCAATCTGATCATTTCAACTGCGGTTGGCGTTGTACTGCCGGCTGCTCTTGCCTCGCTTTCCCTCGTTGTGTTCATCTTTCTTTCGGTCACGAGCGGCGATACGGCGTTGCGGGTTCTCCGGACGTCAGTTGCGGATTATCTGAAGATCGATCAGACTCCCGCAAAACTCCGCATTCTCGTACTGTTTCCGCTTGTTCTCCTTATCTGCGGCCTTCTGATCTGGTCAAATCTTTCACCGACAGGGTATGCAGTGCTGTGGAACTACTTTGCCTGGTTCAATCAGCTTATCGCTTCCTGTGCCCTGCTGCTTGCTACGGCATATCTGGCAAGCAGGGCAAAACCGTATCTTATCACGGCGGTTCCCGGAACACTGATTCTCTTTATGTGCATCAGCTACATTGTGTGGGTGAGTCCGGCACATCTGGCGGGAACACCGCTCGGACTGGGTCTGCCGCTTGCGGTGTCGTATGCGGTCGCAGCAGTGCTGAGCGTGATCCTTTGTGCTGCTGCGGTTTTCACGGGCCGCCGTCTCGGAAATGATCCGGTATTTTCGGCGGATGCGCCTGCGATGTATGCGGATGAATGAAACATTCAATTGCCTCTCACCGAAGGTTTTGATCTCACTCAACTATTTCAATGTATTTAGATATAGTTATCATCAGGTCAAAAGAAAATACTAGTTACTCAGGTGTTGATTTTGATGACTGCCGGTGAACTTTTCCTCATTTTTTTTGCTCTCATTATAATCAGCATTGGCTGTATCCTCTGGGATACCCGGAGAACGAAAAGACTCGCCTCTGAGCGGGCACAGCGCATTACGGAAATACAACAGAGTACCGTTCATCAGCAAATGTCCGAATCAGTCAGAAATTTCCATTGCGAGATAGAAACCCTCCGGAATAATTTCATAGCCCACCGTGATCTGTTGCGTATTCAGAATCAATTTCAGAATGTATATACATATTTTACCCGTCTCCCGCCATGGTATCCATTCGGAAAAAACGAACTAACCTTCCTTGACACGTACGCTCATTTGGATTCCTGTGTTGGAAAATGGAATAGGATGTTCATCGAAAAGGAACTGGAAGAAACCAACGAATTTTTTTCAAACATTGAGGGAAAATCTCTGGATGTCCAGCAGCGTACTGCTGCAATTACTGATGAAGACAATCTTCTCGTTGTGGCAGGTGCAGGCAGTGGAAAGACGCTTACGATCTGTGGAAAAGTCCGATACCTCATCGAAAGAAAACATATTCGTCCTGAAGAAATTCTTCTGATATCCTATACCAAGAAAGCAACTGAGGAGTTGAGGAATCGTGTTTCCGGTGGGCGTGATGTTGCCGTTGATACAAAAACATTCCATAAACTTGGTCTCGACCTGATTACCGAATCACAAGGTTTCCGACCGAATATTGCAGGGGAATATTTCTTACAATCCCATATTCAGACGTACTTTGCGTCTCTTGGAAATGATCCGGAGGGTGTTGCTGCACTTATGACCTATTTCGGGAGTTATATTCATATTCCGGAGGAGTTCAGGACCTGTGCCTCTCCTGATGATGTAGCGAAACTTTGTCAGAAGCTGCAATTTGAAACGCTGCGTTCTGCTGCCAGTACCTATCTTGAAAATATTCAGCGGACACGTCGCATCACACATTCCTTTGAGCAGGTGAAGAGCTTTGAAGAACTTGCCATCGCAAATTATCTGTATCTCAACGGAATAGATTATGAATACGAACGTCCGTATCCTTACACCACGAGAAATTCTGAAAGAAAACCCTATCAGCCTGATTTCTATCTTCCGGAATATGATCTGTATCTTGAGCACTTTGGTATCTCTGCGGATGGATCTGTTCCGTGGTTGCCTCCGGAAAAAGCACATGAATATCTGGAAGGCATCACGTGGAAACGTTCTCTTCACCAAATTCATGGAACAACACTTCTGGAGACCTATTCCTATTATCAGAAGGAAGGTGTTCTTTTATCGAAATTAGAGGAATTACTTCGTTCTCATGGGGTAATATTCCGACCCAGGGATCTTACCAGCATGTACACGGCATGGATGGAGCAGAAGTATCTTAGCGGCTATTCGGATTTTGTTCGTCTCATTGCTGAATTTATTACCTTGTATAAATCCAATGGATATACTGATCTTCCTTCAGAGGTATTTTCCGACAATCTCCCGCACAATCCCTATCTTCGTGAACGAACACGGCTTTTCCTTGAAATTGTATCACCGATATTTTCCGGATATCAGAAGAAGCTGCAATCCACAGATCAGATCGATTTTTCGGATATGATTCATCGTGCAACGGACGCAGTGAATCGCGGATCCTTTTTTCTTCGCTACCGCTATATCGTCGTTGATGAATTTCAGGATATTTCCGTTGGAAGATTCCAACTGATTCAGGCACTTCGCAAGAGATGCAATGCAAAAGTGGTCTGTGTTGGGGATGACTGGCAGTCCATTTTCCGGTTTGCCGGATCTGATATCGGACTCTTCACCAATTTTGAAACCTATTTTGGGTACTCAGCAGTATTGAGAATTGAGAAAACCTATCGTAATTCTCAGGAACTGGTGACAACTTCCGGAAAATTTGTGATGGAAAATCCAAAACAACTGAAAAAGAATCTCCGTTCTGAGGTGCATAATGTTCAGCCGGTTAAGGTTGTTCCCTACAAGACTTCACCAGCCGAAGCGCTCAAAATTATTGTAGAAGATATTGTTGCGGATTTTGGTGATTCTGCTCATGTGATGGTATTGGGACGGACAAATTATGACATTGAACCCCAAGGCTCCTGTGTATTTGGTGAAGGATTTTCTCTGAAAAAAGTCCGGACTGCGGGTTCCGATACCCAGACGCTGGTCATCTCTGAAAAATACCCTCATCTTGTTCTGGAATTTCTAACAGTTCATCGTTCCAAAGGATTGGAGGCAGACAATGTTATCATTCTGAATCTGGAAAACAGGCGATTGGGTTTTCCGAATAAGATTGTGGATGATCCGATCCTTGAATTAGTGCTAACCCAGAAAGACGGGTATCTATATGGGGAAGAGCGGCGGTTGTTTTATGTTGCGCTTACCAGAACACGAAACAATGTGTATCTTCCGGTTCCCCAGAGGAAATCCTTGATATCAGTCTTTGTACCGGAACTGATACATCTGGACCCTGAGAATGTTTCCTATCCAACGGAGTATTCTTTGACAAAAAAGGATGCCGTGTTGTGTCCAAAATGTGGTGCCGAGATGGTCAAGCGGCATGGTAAGTACGGCTGGTTCTATGGATGCAGCCGATATCCGGACTGCCGGGGGACGCGTCCTATCTCCTATAATGATTCCGGAATAAAACGGACATAAACCGTTCGCTTTTAGGTACTTTTTCCCAAACTATTTCTATGACATTTGATACACATTATGATACACGATGTCTCCCCGTCTTGTCTCTGAGTTCCGCAGCCGGTTTGCCGCGTCCGGCATGACCGGAGATCTCGTCCGCGATTTTCAGAACGAGGTGATGGAGTTCTATGAAACCAAAGGGCGGCACGATATGGAGTGGCGGCACAACTTCGATCCGTACCGCATTGTAGTCTCAGAAGTGATGTTACAGCAGACCCAGGTGCCGCGGGTTGCGGTGATGTATCCGCAGTTCATCGAAAAGTTCCCGGATTTTGCCGCACTTGCTGCTGCCCCGCAGGCGGAACTTCTTGCTGCATGGCAGGGTATGGGATACAACCGGCGTGCACTGAATCTTCAGAAACTCGCGGTTGCGATCACCCATGAGTTCGGCGGGGTTTTGCCAGAGGACCCGGAAGCGCTTGCAGCGCTTCCGGGAATCGGTCCTGCCACGTCTTGTTCTATTGCGGCATTTGCCTTCAACCGGCCGGTTGTCTTCATCGAGACCAACATCCGCCGCGTGTTCATTCATTACTTCTTCTCCGATACCACTGTTGTGGACGACCGCGACCTTCTCCCGCTGGTGGAAGCCTGTCTTCTGCCGGGCAGATCCCGTGAGTGGTACTGGGCGCTGATGGATCTGGGCACTGCCCTCAAAACATCCGTCCCGAACCCGAACCGGAGAAGCCGCCAGTATGTGAAACAGTCGGCATTCGCCGGTTCCGACCGGCAGATTCGCGGAGCACTGCTTCGTCTGCTGCTTGCCGGGGATTTGGGGGACTGTGCGAGTCTGGCAAAAGCGATCGGGGCATCCCAAGATAGGGTTGCGGGTATATTGGATGAGATGTGCCGCGAAGGATTCTTTGTGCAGGAAGAGGGCGGCGGGTACCGCGTGCGGTGATTGTTGTTTTCCGGAAAAAAAGATCAGATGTAATCCCCGATATCCATCTCGCGGGAAATAATCGTATCACAGTACTGACAGCGGAACCCCCGCGGATGCACCACAAACCTGCTCTGTGCCGGCTCACGGGTATTGCTGATACAGTTCGGGTTCGGGCACTTAATCACGCCCACGATATCTGACGGAACCTCCACCGGCTTTTTGGCAACCACCTTAAACTCCCGGATAATACTGATCTTTGCATCCGGCGCAATAAGCGCAATCTTATCCACCTCCGACTTCACCAGCTCGCGGTTCTCGATTTTTACCATATCCTTTCTGCCGCCGCGGCTGCTCGTCACATTCGTCGCAACCGTAAACGTCACATTCGTCCCGTCCTGAATCCCGAGAATACGGATCACCGTCAGCCCCTCGCCCGGCGTAATGTGATCGATTACCGTACCGTTTTTGATAGGCGAGATCACAATCCCTTCCGAAACCGATCGTTTCATGGACTCATCACCTCATGTAACATCGCCATCCGCACCGGGACACCGTAATGCGCCTGCTGGAAGTACTTCGCACACGGCAGATTGTCCACCGCAGGATCAATCTCATCCACCCGCGGCAGCGGGTGGAGTACAATCATCGACGGCTTCGCCCGTTCCAGCAGTTCCGGCGTTACCCGGTACGTTGCCGCAAAACTTGCAAATGCTGCCGGATCCGGGAACCGTTCCCGCTGCAGCCGTGTCACATACAACACATCAAGCTCGGGGATAGTCTCTTCAATACTCTCGTGCACAATAATCTCCATCCCCGCATCGGCAAGATCCTGCTTCAGATGATTCGGCAGATCCAGCCCTTCCGGCGCAATCGTATGCAGCCGGATATTATTGTACTTCGTCAGCGCATCCGCCAGGGAATGTACTGTTCTGCCGTAACGGAGATCGCCCTGCAACCCCACATCAATATTTTCCAGACGCATCGACTTGCGGATCGTAAACAGATCCAGAAGCGTCTGCGACGGGTGCTGTCCCGCTCCGTCGCCGCCGTTAATTACTGGCACACTCGCAACCTCGCTTGCAAGCCGGGCAGCGCCCTCCTTTGGGTGCCGGAGCACAATCGCATCCGCATACCCGGAGATAACACGGATGGTATCGGAAAGCGTTTCACCTTTTGCAATTGACGACGCCTCCACACTGCCGAGATTCAGAATCTTTCCGCCGAGCCGCATCATCGCCGACGAAAACGACATTCTGGTCCGGGTACTGGGTTCAAAAAAGAGCACTGCAAGAATTTTTCCCTCAAGTTCATGCCCCGTGAACGCATTCTGATCAAACTTTGCTGCAGCAGTGAGAAGAGCGTCTATCTCTTCACGGTCCATGTCCCGTACAGACAGGATATTTTTTTGATCATATGTCATGTGAGATCGACCAACTCTGATGTATCTGTATTTGTCCGGTGAGGGATAAATAATGGTCGTCTCAACGTCGAAAGAAATCCTTAATCTCTTTCCCCTGCATACAGAAGTGACAATGATTCATATAATTCCCAAACCCACCGATACCCCGGATGACAACTCAACCGGCATGGTGATGACGGAACTGAAAAAAATGGGCGTACCCTTCGCTGTCCTTGATCTCGCTGCGGTCGATCCGTTCCATCTTCCGGTCGAAGGAGAAACCATCTGGGCCTGCGGGATTCGTCAGGACGGCGTGCAGTTTGAACTTCTGAAAGCTCTCGAACTTGCAAACCATGTGATCAACTCGCCGGAAGCAATCGCCACCTGCGCAAGCAAAGTCACCACCACCGCAAAACTGATCCATGCCGGAGCGCCGAGTCCTGACACCTGTTTTACGAATGACAAATCGGTCGTCGCCGAGTTCCTCGCGGCCCACGGCGGGCGGGCTGTGTACAAACCCGTTTACGGGTTTGACGGAAACGGCATCTATCTCTTTGAGTCGGTTGATCAGATCACCGAAGTTCCCCCGTACTACGTGCAGGAGTACGTCAGAAACGATCGCGACTACCGCATTTTTGTCATCGGAGGAAAAGCGGTCGGCGCAATCAAACGGGAGTCGGCGCATCTCACCCACAACATCCATCAGGGCGGCTGCGGCTGTGCCGTGGAGATTCCGCCGGATATGCGGGCCGCCGCAGAAGCTGCCGCCACTGCCGTCGGGATTGACTACTGCGGCGTCGACCTTCTGCCGCTGGACGACGGCGGCTACACGGTTCTTGAGGTGAACGGAACCCCGAACTGGCACTGTATGACAGCCCCCATTCCGCGACTGCTGGCCGAGTATCTGGTCGAGCAGGAAAAAGAAGGAAGAAAATAATATTTTTTTAGTGTTCGCGTTCCGACTCCATCTCTTTGAGCGTCTTTTCCGCAAGTTCCTTCATACGGGTCGGAATGCCGCGGGAAGAGATGGTCTCAAACTCTTTCATGGATGCAGCAAGTTCTGAACCGAGGATGAAGATTGCGTATTTGTGCTCAAGTTTACTGCGGTTAATCTGATCCGGCTGGATCTTCAGAGCCGTGTACTGCGGAAATTTCAGATCCGGGTTGATCGATTCAAAGTATTCCTTAATATCATAAAATATCTGGTGCAGTTCGATGAGTTCTTCCTTATGCATTGTGCCATTAACGTAAGAGGTATAGCACCATAAGCATTTGCCCCTCCCCTGCCGTCACGATTTCTTCTTCCCCATGGAGAGTTCTTCAGCCTTGCGTCAGTTCTCGTTCATCTCCCCACTCCGTCATCAACCGTTGATTTCCGCAGCCCCGAAAGGGGCGAGTGCGCCGGAATTGTGCATTTCTCTGGTGTTCCCCCGCTCCGTCCAAGGCGGAGCGGAGGAACACCAGATTAGAAATAGCAATTCCGGGGCACAATACCTATCTCTCTGTCGCACAAATACGTAATGAAGTATTTCAGGAGCAGCTGTGAAATCCATCTACGTTATCGGCCACCGCCACCCGGATACGGACAGTATCTGCAGTGTGATAGGGTATGCCGCCTACCTCAATAAACAGGGTTCCGGCCAGTACATCGCCGCCCGCTGCGGCGACCTGAACGCCGAGTCCCGTTATGCTTTGGAAAAGTTCGGAGTGGAAGCGCCCGAACTTATTCTCAGTGTTGAGCCGTCTGTCGCGGATATTGCGTTCACGTATCCGCAGAGTGCGACGGCAAGTACGCCGACGATTGATGTGATCGAGGCGATGGACGCAAACGATCTGCGGAATCTTCCGATCACCGACAGTACCGGTAAACTGATCGGTCTCGTGAGTGAGCATGGTCTTGCCCGCGCTTATGTGAGTACGATCAAGCGGGAGAACTTAACAATGTCGCCGATGCCGGTCGATACGCTGGCACGGATTCTTTCCGCGGATGTCCGCGTGAAGAAACACGAGGTGCTTGAGGGGTCGGTGTACATTTCGATTGATGCACTGCATGTGATCCTTTCCCGTATCACGGCAAAGGATATTGCCATCGTCGGGGATGATGAGCCGACCCAGCTGGCGCTGGTGTCGGCGGGAATTGCGGCGCTGATTATTGCGGACTCCGCTCCGGTCGGCGGGCGGCTGCTCTCGGCGGCTGAGGCACGCGGGGTGACGGTTCTGTCCACGGATGTTGATGCGTTCGGCGTTGCAAAGATGATTCACCTGACACTCCCTGCCGAGATGATCATGGCGACGGATGTTCCGACAGTGCACACGAACGATACGCTGGAGTACGTGAAACAGCTGGTCTCGAACTCCAAGTACCGGACTGCCTGTGTGGTGGATGATGCGGGGATGCTGATCAGTACGATCTCCCGCAACTCGCTGATGGAGGATGTGGCCAAGTCGGTGATTCTGCTGGATCACAATGAGTACAGTCAGGCGGTTGAGGGTATTGAGACGGCTGACATCATAGAGATCATCGATCATCACCGGCTGGGGGCTATGGCGACGCTCCGGCCAATCCGGTTTGATATGGAGCCGGTAGGGTCTACGTCGACGATTGTGACACGCAGGTTTATGGAGTCGGGCATGCGGCCGGAGAAGGGAGTTGCCGGTGCTTTGCTTTCGGGCATTCTTTCCGATACGCTCGGTCTGAAGATGTCAACGACGACAAAATTGGATGAGGAGGCGGTGTCGTTCCTTGCGGAGATTGCGGGAGTTGATCCGGAGGCCTATGCGCAGGAGCTGATTGCTGAGGGAATGTCTCTGTCAGGCGTTTCCCAGACGGAGCTGCTTGACCGGGATACGAAGGAGTACACGCTGTCCGGCAAACGGGTGGTGGTTGCCCAGATTCTGACGCCGTCCTATGAGTATGCCCGTGCAGCGTCGGCTGATATTTATGCGGCGCTTCGGGAGAAGATGCTCCAGCCGAACGCTCCGGATATGTATATTGCGCTGTATACGAGTGTTGCGGAGATGGGGTCGGATATGTTTGCCGTAGCGGATGAGGCGACGATGCTGAAGATGCACTGGGGAAAAGAGCCTCTGCATCTTGAGGGTGTGGTCTCAAGGAAGAAGGATTTCGTGCCGCACTTCGGACGGATTCTGGCAAATATTTTGTAACGGGGCAGGTTTCTCCCCGATATTTTTTCGCGGCTGTGCTACATCCTCTCTGAGTAGGATGTAGTACATAATTGAATATTAATCTACCTGCAAAGGTGAAAACCCGGCAGGATGTTTTCGCTTTTGCAGTATGATTTTTCGTGTGTGCTTGCGTGGCGTCTTTTGTCTGTGGGAACCGGATTATGTAACCGCGTATTACACGCCCTGCGGTTTCGTTTCTTGTTTCGCAGAATCTTTTCAAACTGCCTTTTTCCGTGTACGATGACAAACATACTGCCTGATCATAGACATCCAATTTTTTAGAAAACTGCTGTTCAAATCCTGCATACTTTCTAAAAAAACTGTTCAAAGAAAATTACAGGTTACATCCTACTCAGAGAGGATTCAATCAGCATTTTTTCTAACCGGTTTCTGCGGAGAAACAGCTGACTGAATTTTCAGAGGAGATGTATTGATGGACGATTGTCTGCGGCTGTATGGTGTCTCTGGCACGAAGAATGGATTGAGAAAACAGAAAGCGGGGAGTAAAAGCCGGAGAACGGTAATGCATGTACCGGATGACGGGGTTACTCCGGTAATTGCCGTTGCGATGCTGATTGGCATGGTGGCGGTAGCGGGGATTATCATCAGTATTGCCATGTTTGCGGCGCTGGGGGATGCGTCGGGGACACTGCCGGACGTACGGTTTCAGGCGTCGGCGGATGGAAAGAGTCTTTATCATGCGGGCGGGGATGCGCTGCCGCTGAAGAGTCTGGTGTTTTATGATAAAGGGATGATGCTGATTCCGAATTTTCAGCTGATAAAGGGCGGAAGTACTGAGGCAGCATCTCTTGAGGAACAGGATGTGTGGGAAACCGGGGACCGGATTCAGTTTGATGAGCTTGAGGGTCTGTCGATTGTCGGCTTGGACAGCCGTGGTAATCCTGCATTGCTGTGGCGGGGAGTGAATGCAATGGTGCTGCCGGTTGGGGATATGGTGCCGGATGTGTGGGAGGATCTGCCGATATCCCCAATACAACCTGGGATGAAATATACTATGTATGTAAATACAACATGGGAGGAATTGTTGGAAATGGCAAGGAATAGTTCGAAAAATGGTATAAATATTGGACAAAAGCAGGTTGTAAATAATACTGGGCATCAGGAATACTGGTACATTGGATGGTCTAATGCATGGTTATCCAAAACGGATGGCGAAAATCACATCTCCATTGAGGACTATGTAGCAAGACTACCAAGTAGCATGTTCAAAATGGATTTTACAAATATACGTAACAGTACGGACATTATTCAAGGACCAAAGTGGAAACCGGGGAAAGCTCCAGAAGCAGGAACATTATTTGAAGATGATGATGGGGTTCTTTATGTTTGGTATGGTGGGAAAATATCTGATAACGATTCGTGGTCAACAAAAATAAATGAAGCGCACTGGAATTTGGTTGGAATACGTAATTCCTGATAAATAAATTTACACATAGAAAACGCAGATGAAGAGATCCCCACGCACAAAACATATGAAAAAGTTACCTCCAGATATCATTATCTGTTCAGAATGTTTCGTGTACACTTTTTCATAATGAGCGTGCATTCTTTATTCCTGAATATTCTATGAATAGAGCTTGCACGGCGTTCCTCAATGGCAGAAACTATTCTGGTCTCTAAAAAATCCATTCTATGGCTTTACACTTGTTACGTCACGAACGTTTTTACTTTCATTTTTGGGAAATGGTAAGCGATTGAGTGGTGTCTTCGGCACTGTGCAAAAAACACCAAGCAGTACACAGTTTTTTCAAAAAGACCTTGAAATCATTTCGTCACATCACAATTTCCTCATCACACAAATTTATTTCATGCACAGTGGGCAAACATACAATGATGACTAAATACAGAACAATAACCCTTGATAAAATAAAAACTGATGAGGACACGAGCGACGAAGAGTTTATCGTCTGCCCTACCGCAGAAACATCTCTGGACGAACTTACTTACTCCGGAAGATATCAGCAGAATTGAAGCCGTGAGAACTGATATCCGTGAAGGACGCGGGTATACTGCACGGGAAGTTCGCCGGAGTATTGACACAATGGATGAATGACTCTTCCATTGTGTACGTCCCTCTCTTTTTCATCCTCACCCGAATATTTATCCCCCGTCCCGGTAAACTATTCATCTATGCCCGACAAAGCCGAGATACGGAACCAGCTCAAATCCGTTCGCGACGCTTTGACCCTCGAAGAACGCCGCGAAAAAAGCTACTATATCACAACCCACCTCAAAAAATTTCTCCAGCCCTACCAAACGGTCTTCGCCTACGTCTCCAAAGAACCCGAAGTGGAATCGCTCGTCATCATTAACTGCCTTCTCGAAGAAGGAAAAACCGTCATCGTCCCCATCATCCAGACCGACACCAAAACACTTCGTCTCTCCTACCTGAAAAATGTCGCCGACCTCGAACCCGGAACCTTCCATGTCCCCGAACCGCTCTCCACCGAAATCCCAGCGCCCGCTGAAAAGATCGAGATCGCCTTAATGCCCCTCGTCGGATTCGATCGGAGCGGCAACCGGCTCGGCTACGGAGCGGGATACTACGACCGGTTCTTTGAAGCCTACCCGGACATTCCCCGTATCGGCCTTGCCTACGCATGCCAGGAAGTTCCCGCCATTCCCGCCGACCCCTTCGACCGCAAAATGGACTGGATTGTCACCGAAAACGGATTTATCACCTGCAATCCTGCGCGCCCGCGACTTTGATGCATTGCAGTTCTATAAATCTCTTTTTACTCGCCGCAATTTTTTGCCCACACAAATATTTTAAATACCACATAATGCTTACGTAGAGTAAACAAGAAAATTACAGGTGATAAACTCAATGACAGATCCAATAACTCTTCCATTAATTGTACAGGAGGCAGACAGCAGCGATGTCGGGCGCGGATACGCGAGAATCAACAACGACGTCATGGCCAAACTCGGCGTTGACTCCGGCGACTTCGTCAAGATCACCGGCAAACGCACCGGCGTTGCCAAAGTCATGCGGTCCGCCCTCTCCGGTTCGGGCGGCATTGCAATAGACGGCGACACCCGCCGTGCGGCAGGTGCCGGTATCGGCGACACCGTCATGGTCGAAAAGACCGAACCGCAGACCGCATCCAAAATCACCATCCAGCCCGCAGCCCAGAGTATCAAACTCGACAGCCGCCAGCTGGAACAGTTCATCGTACAGCAGTACGCCGGAAAACCGATCGCCAAAGGCCAGATCATCCAGATTCCGCTCGCAACCCAGACGCGGAACGAAGACCCCTTCTTCTCCGGATGGGGAGGCTTCTCCAGCTACAGCACCGAATACTACGCATTCGTCATCTCCGACGTCTCGCCCGGCGACATTGCCATTATCGGATCGCAGACCGCCGTCCACTACAAAGACGCCGTCTATAAAGGAGACGATGCCCCGAAAGGAAAATCCGCCGGAAATATCCACTATGAAGATATCGGCGGTCTTGGCCGGGAACTCTCCCAGGTTCGGGAGATGATTGAGTATCCGCTCCGTCACCCCGAAGTGTTTGAAAAACTCGGCATCGAACCGCCAAAAGGCGTCCTGCTCTACGGTCCGCCGGGAACCGGTAAGACCCTGATTGCCCGTGCGGTTGCAAACGAAGCGGGCGCATACTTCGACACAATTTCGGGACCCGAAATTGTGTCGAAGTACTACGGTGACTCCGAGGAAAAACTCCGCGAGATCTTCCAGAAGGCAGAAGAGAACGCCCCGGCAATCATCTTCATCGATGAGATTGACTCCATTGCCCCGAAACGTGAGGAGTCCAAAGGCGAGATGGAGCGGCGTGTCGTTGCCCAGCTGCTGTCCTTAATGGACGGCTTGAAGAGCCGTGGCAAAGTCATCGTGATCGCCGCAACCAACCTGCCGGACGCAATTGACCCAGCTCTTCGCCGGGGAGGACGGTTCGACCGGGAGATCGAGATCGGCGTGCCGGACAAAGACGGAAGAAAGGAGATTCTCCAGATTCACTCCCGCAACGTCCCGCTTGCCGAAAACGTTGACCTCAACAAGTACGCCAACACCACCCACGGATTTGTCGGTGCTGACCTTGCCCTCGTGGTCAAGGAAGCCGCCATGCACGCACTGCGCCGTGAGTTCCCGGGCATGAATCCGGATGAGACCATCTCCAAGGAGAAGCTCGAAGGTCTGAAGGTCACCGCCGAGGACTTTGAGGCAGCACTGAAGATGGTGCAGCCCTCCGCGATGCGGGAGGTTCTTGTCGAGGTGCCGGACATTCACTGGTCGGACGTCGGCGGACTTGACGGCGTGAAAGAGGAGCTCCAGCAGGCAGTTGAGTGGCCGCTCAAGTATGCGGATGTGTACAAGCAGTTTGCCACCAAGTCGCCGAAGGGATTCCTGATGTTCGGGCCGCCCGGAACCGGTAAGACGCTGCTTGCAAAGGCGGTTGCCAACGAGTCGGAGTGCAACTTCATCGCAGTCAAAGGTCCTGAACTGATGTCGAAGTGGGTCGGCGAGTCCGAGAAGGGCGTGCGGGAGATCTTCCGGAAGGCCCGGCTTGCATCGCCGTCGATCATCTTCTTCGATGAAATAGACTCGATTGTTCCCCGCAGGGGAAGCTACGAGGGTTCGTCCCATGTAACCGAGAGCGTGGTCAGTCAGTTCCTGACCGAGCTTGACGGTCTGGAGGAGCTGAAGAACGTGGTTGTGATCGGTGCGACCAACCGTCCTGATATGATCGATCCGGCTCTGCTTCGCCCCGGACGGCTGGAGCAGCACATCTTTGTGCCGCCGCCGGATGAGGAGGGCAGAAAGCAGATTCTTGCGGTGTACCTCAAGGGCGTTTCGGATATGCTGGCCGAGGATCTGAACGTGGATGATCTGGTTGCCGCAACCGACGGGTTCGTGGGTGCAGACATTGAGGCTCTTGTCCGTGAGGCGAAGATGGTTGCGATCCGCGAGTTTGTGAAAGCAATGGCAGGCCGCGAGGCAGAGGAGATCAAACTTGCCGTAGGTTCGGTGAAGATCTACAAGCGTCACTTCGATGAGGCCTTAAAGCGCGTCCGCCCGTCGCTGGACAAGGAAGGCCGCAGGACCGCGGAACGCGATTCCTGGCCGTACCGGTTCAATGAGGAGGAGCGTGCAGTTCTGGACAAGGCGATGACTGCCCTGAAGATGGCTGAGTACAAGACGGATGAGGATGCAGAAAAGAAGGAGCAGGCAGAAAAACTTGACCGTCTCCTGATGCGTCATCAGAAAGACTTTAGCGCAATCAAAGAGATAACTAAAAGCATAGAGAACTGAGAGGGGGGACGATGATTCCCCTTTCGGTTTCGGAAGTGATACAACTATGCCGGAGTCATCGGACGATGCCTACAAGGATCTGATGGATATTATCCATCAGATCATTACTGCTCATGTTTCCGGCGAGGGCGAGGAGAAGCTCCCGCCGATCATGGGAGTAAAGTTTGTCTTAAACGGGGGTACGATTCATCTGGCCCCTGTCAATCCTCAGCCGAAGACGATTCCCCTGGAGGTTTTTGAGGATGCGGGAACGATTATTATTCAGACGGAGCTTCCGCCGGAGTGTCCGGATGATTTCTTTATCGCATATCAGGACGGGAAACTGCAGCTGAATGCCGGAGCCCGCCGTGAGTACTCGGCGGTGATTCCGGTAGCGGAGATCGATCCGTCCTTGACGGAGACACATCTGCACAACGGTGTGCTTGAGGTCATCTGCTTTAAGAAAAATACTGAAGAGTAATTGTTTGTGGAGGTTTACTCCGCAATATCTTTTCTTTCAATGAGATACAGTTCTGGACTTTGTTTTGCCAGCTCTCTGAGCCGCACGTCAAAGCCGGTTGCAGAGAAAAGGCCGACACGTAAGAGATTAAAAGAAATTTTTTTTCTGCCGCAGAATTCTCAGAAAAGTTTGCGGCTGATGTCTTCATCGATGAAGATCGGCTTTTCGTCCGATAAATTTCATGTTGCCATCCTGAATTATTATTGAAATAATGATTATGCAAATTATAATTATTTTAATAATATTCTTCGGGAGATGTTCAGTCTTCCTTCGGCAGCATCCGCAGGAGGGTGTTGATGGTTTTCTGGAGTTCGGAGATGATTTCCCGTTTTGCCACAGCTTCTTCTTCGTACTGGGCAGTTATTTTTGCGAGTGAGTCACGAACGTCAGCGAGTTCTGTTTCCATTTGTGTCAGGCGATTGAGATATTCTGCGTCGGTGGTGATGTTGCCTTCGACGCTTATCCAGTACTTCAGCGCTCGGACGATCACTGCGGTGCGATCGGTGCCCTCTTTTTCCTTGAGCTGATCAAGTTCTTTGATCATGGCTGCCGGGAGGCGAAGGCTGATCTGCTCCGGTTTTACCGTATTTCTGACACCCCGCGTCATGCAAATATATGGTAGATGCGAGGCAGGGATTAGCCTTGGCAAACCGACATCTATTTAATGAAACCCATTGCATTTCTATTTGAAAACCATTGGATATCTTATTATGGGTGAAAAGATGGACAAATGGGGTGCAGTGAATACCAAACTTACGAAGGAGGACGGCGTGTCACGAACAACTGTTGTGGTCTGTGTTCTTGCCGGAGTTTTGATTGCGGGAGTGTTGTTTGTTGTGGGAATGTATGCAGCTGAGCCGGTAATTGACGAATACCTCCAAACAAAACAGATTTACCAGCTTTATGACTTCTATGATCAGGATATCGGATCAACTCAAACAGCCGTCTATTTTATTGGTAGTTCTGTTGTCGGTGATGCGGTTCACTGCCGGGAAATTGATCAGTATTTACAGAATGCAGGATACAACATCTCTACCTATAATCTATTGATGGATGGTGATACACCACTGCGTCGTTTACCCCAGATTCAAAATATCATTGAATCTCATCCGTCTTTCGTGGTAATTGGTGTAACCTACAGAAGTGTAACGGATGAGCAATGGGTTGATGAAACGGTTATACTTGTTAATGAGAAACTGAGGATCAATTCTAACGCATCTCAATTCTATTCTCCAGAGGAACTACACGATCTGAAACAGAAGCCGGACTTGAGGTACAAAGTTCGTTTTCTTCGCAGTGTTCTGATGCCGTATAGAGATACGTGGGGAAATGATGGAATCAGTTATGCAAAAGATCCATTCATTGTTATTTCAAACGATCGGCGTACGGCAAATATCTTGGCAGAGGATATTCAAAAACAAGCAAATGATCCTTCTGATAAATGGCGTCCGGTAGTTCCCGCTGAGATGACACGTCATAAACAGGCACTGATATACAATGTTCAGACCTTGCAGGATGCCGGTATCCCTGTTGTTCTCATCAACATGCCATTACATCCTCTGTTCTCGGAAAAGATCACCGATGAATCCCGACAGAATTTTTTTGATCTTCTCAATGAAACCGGAGCGAAGTGGTATGATATGGAATTTGCCTATGATGAGGAATATTTCCGTGACAGTCATCATGCATCGCTTGAAGGTGGAACATTCTTTTCCCAAGACATGGCCAAACTCATAATCTCGGAGGTGGAATCCGGTGCTGTTCACTACACCTGAGTACCTCATCTTCTTTGCCGTCGTTCTCATTGCAACCGAACTGCTCCGCAGAAAACTCTGGCAGCACTGTCTGCTCCTCGCCGCAAGCTACTACTTCTACTGGTGTTCCGGTTCCATCCACATTCTGCTGCTGGTCTTTGTTACCCTTGCCTCCTTCTTCTGCGGTGCAAAAATCTTTACCGCAGAAACAAACCGCCGGAAAAAATGCTGGCTTGCCCTTGGCACACTCATCCCGCTTGCAATCCTCGGCTGGTTCAAGTACATCGACTTCGGCATTGCATCAATTAACTCCCTGCTGGGCGCAGCCGGCATTACCGTCTCCGTTCCCCTTTTGCAGGTACTCCTGCCTGTTGGAATCTCCTTCTTCACCTTTCAGGCACTCAGCTACATCTTTGACATTTATCTCGGCAAACTCGAACCCGAACCGCATCTTCACAAATATGCGCTCTTCATCGCCTTCTTCCCGGCACTCGTTGCAGGCCCGATCGTCCGGGCAAGCGAATTTCTCCCGCAGCTGCGCGAGAAAATCCATATCAGCGGCGACAACCTGAAGGTAGGGATAACTCTCATTGTCTGGGGGCTCTTCAAGAAGATGGTCATCGCCGATAACCTCGGAAGCCGGGTTGACTTTGTCTTCTCCTCGCCGGAGACCGCAACCTCGGTATGGATCATTCTCGGCACCATTCTTTTCGGCATCCAGATCTACTGCGACTTCTCCGGTTACGCCCACATCGCGATCGGCTGCGCACGTTGTCTCGGATTTAAAATCCCGGAGAACTTCAACCTCCCCTACCTCGCCGCAAACATCCAGATCTTCTGGAGAAAATGGCACATGACCCTCTCGCGTTTCATCCGCGACTATGTCTACATCCCGCTCGGCGGCAACCGCAAAGGACACGTGCGCACCTACGCAAATCTCCTCGCCTCCATGGTAATCTGCGGCCTCTGGCACGGAGCCGCATGGACTTTTGTCCTCTGGGGAGGCTATCACGGCCTGCTTCTTCTTCTCCACCGCTACTTCATCGGAGAGAAAAAGATCGGAGTTACCAGTACATTCCTCGCATCCAACACAGGACTGCTGACGAAGATACTCATCACGCAGGCACTTGTCTTCTTCGGCTGGATGATCTTCCGGGCAAACAGCCCTGGTGATCTCCTCATCTGCATGCAGAAGATCCTCTTCTTTGACTTCCAGTTCTCCACCTTCACCAGACTTGCCGTCCTTGGCGGTGCGGGGCTGATCCTCCTTGCGTTTGTTGTCATGACAAACAAACGCCTCGCAGAATTTGCCAAAACCGCAGCAGTCTATGACTACCTCTCGTTCTGTGCACGGCTGCGGCCGTTCTACTGGACACTCTACATCGCCGTTCTTGGCTTTGCCATCCTGCTGCTCTCACCCCCGGAAACACCGGAGTTCATCTACTTCGCATTCTGAATAACAGCGCAGGATCACATTCCTGTTTTCAGTCAACACCCTTTGCACCCGAAAAACTATGTGGTTGCAAAAGAAATGAGATTCAGGTAAGAGGGGGACGAATTCATAACCATCACTACAAACCGCCGGGGAATCCGATGAACATCCTGTTTGCCGTCTGCGGCGAAGGACTCGGTCACGCATCACGCTCAACAAAACTTGCCGCATACCTTGCCCAGCACGGCCACACCTGCACATTTGCCTCCTACGGCAAAGCCCACGACTTCATCCAGAAACAGGGATTTCCCGTCCACGAAATCAGCCGCGAGGTCACGCTTGGAGGAGACGACGGCCTCTTCAGCCTCGCAAAAACCCTCTGGCTCTCCAAAACCGTCCCGGTATCCCTCCTGCACTCCTACCGCGACGCCCGCAGACTGCTCACCGAGCATCATTTCGATCTCCTTGTCGCCGACACCATGTATGCCGCAGGATACGCCGCAAAATCTCTTGGCATCCCGAACGCATTCATCACCAACCAGAATACCTTTGCCGCCGCCGCATCCCCGGACGCCGCATACTGGACCTATCTCAGCAGGATTGTACAAAAATATCTCCAGAAAGTTCCCGACATCGTCATCGTACCCGACTTCCCCCCTCCGGATACCATAAGCGGCTACAACTTTGCAATCCCCGAAGCAGAGATCGATCATTACCGGTTTATCGGCCCGATCCTTGACCGGGACCCCGGCACCGTCCCGCTTTCAGAGGAAACCATCTTCGCAAGCTTTGGCGGTGAACCCTTCAAACTCCCGCTGTATGCCATGCTCCGCGAAATTGCAGACGACATGCCGGACCACAGATTCGAAGTCTTCTCCACCACCCCCGGCCTGCCGGAAAACACCCAAAACTTCCGGACATTCGGCTACGTTCCCGATCTCCAGCCCTACCTTGCCAAATCCCGCGTGGCGATTCTGCACGGCGGCCTCACCTCCCTGATGGAATCCCTCTCTTTGGGAAAACCGGTCGTCATGATCATTGATCCCTATCATCCGGAACAGTGGAACAATGCGAAAAAAATCGAGGAGATGGGATCCGGCATCATGATCCTTGGCAATGCCGTCACCAAAGAAAAACTCGACACGGCAATCGCACAAGCCCTCATACTCACCCCTCCCGACCTGCGGCAGCTGCTCTCCGCCTTGGACGGACGGGAAACCGTCCGCGGGATTCTGGAAAGTCTGCACTCATCATGAGTTCAGAGTTCAGAACTCATTCCAATTTGAAATAAAAGCAGTCAGGTCTGTTTTTTCATTTCGGACAGAACGTATCTATTTATATACCTAACACCATATCTATACCACAAGAGAAAAAAATTCGATCTCCCCCTGTCGGGGAAGAGAGAAGGGAAAAAATCTCCGTCACCTCATTTTCAAAAAAATGAAATGAACTCTGAACTCTGAGTTCACGAACCACTCACTTCGTGTGCCGTCCGTCCCAGTACTCCTCCGGTTCCTCCCGGCACAGACGCTGTTCATGGAAGATCGTCTGTTTGCCGATCAACATATACGCAACAGCCACCGCCCCCATTGCCGGAACAAACAGCGAAAAGTCCCCGGTCATCTCAAGAACCATAATCATAATCGCAATCGGAGCATGGGCAATCCCGCCGAACAGAGCAAGCATCCCGATGATCACAAATGCCGGCACACTCGCAAGCGGCACAAGTTCCGGCAGAATCAGATGCAGAAACATCCCGAACGCCCCGCCCGCAAACCCGCCGACCGCAAGCCCGGGTGCAAACACCCCGCCGCTGCTGCCCGACCCGATCGTAAGGGAGGTGGTCACGGTTTTTACAATCGGCAGAAGAATCAGAACCGACAGCGGCAGCATATTGTACATCGCCATCTGCACAAACCCGTATCCGCTGCCAAGACTGGCCAGTCCCACCATCATCATCTCCGGCGAAAGATACGATAGAGCAATGATCAGAACACCGATCAGGAATGCACCCAGAACCGGCTTTGCATATTTTGGAATGTGATACCGAACGGCGACCCGGTCGAAGACCGCCTTTGTTCCGTAAAATGTTTTCACATAAAATATGCCGACCCCTGCGGCAAGGACGCCGAGGAGAAGAAAGAGCGGAATCTGTGCGACCGACCAGACGAGCGAAGCCGCACCGAAGATCGGCGCGTACCCTTCAAAGAACCCAAAAATGGAATAACCGATGATGGATGCAAGGAAGGACGGCATAACCACGTCCGCCTCAAAGTCTCGCAGATACAAAATCTCGGCGGCGAGAATTGCGCCGCCGAGCGGAGCTTTGAAGATCGTACCGATACCCGCACCGATACCGGTTGCAATCGCTATTTTTCGTTCGCGCGGCGAGAGGTGCAGCACGTCTGCAATAAACGCCCCGAACCCTGCGGCTATCTGGGCGGTCGGCCCTTCCCGCCCCGCAGACCCTCCGGTTGAGATCGTAATGATGGAAGCAACTGCCTTGACGATCGGAACCCGCCAGCGGATTTTTCCGTCGCCGTGATACGCCCGAATCGCCGCGTCGGTTCCGTGGCCCTCGGCTTCCGGGGCGAAGAAGTACACGATGAGGCCGGAGAGGAGAGCGCCTCCGCAGAGGATAGGAAGAATCAGCCAGACAACTGGCGGGGCTGTCCATCCGGCAATCTCTGCCGCAGTCTGACCTTCGAGGGGAAGGTCTGCACCGAAGAGAATCTCCATGACAAATGCTGTGCTGTACTCAAGACCTTTGAAGAAGAGATACGCCCCAAATCCTGAGATGACACCGACCGTCACCCCAATCAGAATCAGTTTTCTAAAGGAACTCTCACACTTCTTTTCGCTCACACATTCCATCCCCGCATGTAATCTGATACTTTCTCCTGCGGTTATAAAAAAGGAGAGGACTTGAACTGTTCACGCAGAACTGTTTTTGAGTACCTCTTCGTCGAGCATGTCGAGTTTTGCGGCGACCTGAACCATATCGATAGGAACGGCCACCATGTTGAGGGCAGTGCTGAGGAAGTCAAGCAGAATCTCCAGCACCACGGCAATTCCGAGAGCTTCGACCGGGATGCCGAGCTGGAGGAAGAGGATGGAGTAACAGGCGATTCCTCCGCCGGGAACGGGCGGGACGGCGAGTGCCAGAAGTCCTGAGGTGAGGATTGCCATAAAAATCCACGAGAGCGTGATGGGAACTGCATAGTAGTCTGCCATGAAGAGACAGACGCAGAAAAATATTGCCGCGTGGCCCGGACGGGAGAATGCGGTGCCGAGCGGCACCCCGAAGTTGACGAGCCGGGAGGAGATACCGAATTTTTTGCCGCAGGTTTCCATGTTGGTCGAAAACGTTGCGGCGGAGGATGCGGTGGTAAGGGCGATGAGGAACGACGGCAGAAGTTTTTTGGCAAGGACAACCGGCGAGATTCTTCTTCCCAGAACAACGCCCCCTCCCATGAGGAGGAGATTGACGATGACACAGAGTACAATGACGGCGAAGAGTTTCCAGAGGTCGCCGAGGTTTTCGATGTCGGTGAGCATGAGATGCAGAATGCTGATGAAGATGATGATCGGCAGAAGGGAGGTGATCCACTCCATGACCAGCTGAATGAGGGTGTTTGCCTGGCCGACGAACTGCACAATGGCGGGGATCTTTTTGTTGAGAATGAGCATTGCAAGACCGAAGACGACGGCAAGAAAGATGATCTGGAGGGTGTTTCCTTCGGCAAAGGGGGTGACGATGTTTGCGGGGATGATGGAGAGGAGCATGGCAAAGATTGCCTGGAACTCTCCGGCGCTCTGCGACCCGCCGGAGATTGCTACGGGGAAGAAGAAGAGGCATACAACCGTACAGACGACGAGGGTGAAGTAGATGCGCCCGAAGTATCTGCCGATGACTTTGTTGCCGATGTTGCCCAAGGTTGCCGTGTCGCCGATACTGTAGATACCCCACAGAAGCGAGAGGAACATCATGGGGAGTGCGATTGCGATGAGGACGCCGATAAAGGTATCAAAGAGCGGGGTGACCACTCCCGTGCCGATAGCGTGGGAGATGTCTGCCGGAAGCATGCGGCAGCCGAGTCCGGCAAGGAGTCCGGCAATGACGGAGCAGACAAGATAGATGAGAGGGTTGATCTTTTTCCGCTTCGGCATGAGGGCGATCTGGTTTTCGCCGTTGACGTAGTGGTAGGACGGAACAAGACCGATGTTTGCAAGGAGCGTCTGCACGGAGTTTCCGCCGGTTAAGACGCAGTCCTCTTCACCGCCGAAGGGGTTGACTTTGGGGCCGGGAACGGCCATGGTGATGTACTGGCGGCCCAGCCGTCGTCCGCTGCGGAAGGTGCATTCGCTTCCTTCGCCGAGGACAGCGAGCCATTTGAGGAGAACTTTCTCGACGGCTATCTGTAAGTTCTTGGCGTCGTCAGCACCGATCTGTCCTTCTTTGAGGGTCTTTGCGGTGAGCGAGCTTATCTCGGTGACCGCGGTTTCCGAAAGACGGTAGGTGAGGGTTTTTGGGGCAATGTCGAGCTGCATGGATACTGAGGTTGTGTGAGTAAGAATGTTCTGTGCTGGTATTTATTGGATGCGGGTTTGGGGAATCTGCAGGTACATTACTAATTTGACACAAGTTAGTAATTCTAAAGTAATTGCAAATGATTACTCTCTGGCGAATGGGTGTTCTGTATTCACTCTGTAATACTGAGCTTTTCCCCGTTTTTTCATCCGCACATATCCCCGTGCATCCAGATGCATCAGATCAGTTCTTGCAGTCTGATAGGCAACGGAAAATCTGTCTGCAATTTCCCGGATCCCGAACTCCTCATCCTTATACTTCAGCATATACCGAAGGATCTGTCCCTGCCGCTTTGTCAGATCCGGTAAAGCATCAATCAGACGATCTGCTTTACTTATCCTCTCTCTCTCATTGTGCAGATGCTCAGTGAGTTTTTCCCGTGCCTTTTGGATGCAGTGGATAGTATATCTGATAAAGTAGGTAAGATCCATTGCATCCTCTTCCGTTGCAGTGTAAGCGTTCCGGTACTGTGCCGGAGCCTGGGTGATAATTTTTGAGATCGGAATGTACTCAAACAGCCGGTAGCCCCGGGAAAGCACATACCAGTAAAACAGCGTCCTCGCGGTTCTACCGTTCCCATCGTAAAACGGATGGATGTACCCAATGAGGAAATGCAGTGCAATCCCGACAATGATCGGGTGAACAAATGAATCAGCAGTACTGTTTTCCCGATCTCGGTTCGCCAGATCGCAGACAGCCTGAATGAGGGCGGGAAGCTCCGCTGCCTTCGGAGGATAGTGAACAACTTTTCCCGACCGTCCTTCCACAACCGCAACATCGTCGGTTGTCCGAAACGTTCCTGACTGATGCTCATCCTTCAGGGTCTCGGTTGTTACAATCCGCTGAAGTTCACAGAGAAACTCAGGAGTAAGCAAAATATCTTTTTTGTCCCGGATAAACTGCATTGCGTGATGATTGTTTACAATCATCTGTTCGTCCTTTGTTTTGGGAGGAATATTTTTCCGCAGCATATTTTTGGCGACCAGTTCCGTAGTTACTGCGCCTTCCAGTCTGCTGGAATAAATTGCTTCATCGGAGAATGCCTCAATGATGTACTCAGACATTGTGTCGAGTGTTTTTTTTCCCAGATCCAAAATCCTGGAAAGATCCTGATCACACAGATACAGTTCTCTTGCAATTTCTCCGGTCAGTACATAGCGTATCTCAATTGGATCAAAGGGCAGCCGCTGTGATGCGAGATGGCGTGCAAGTTTCATCATCTGCCATATCCGGTCTGCAGCATCCGGTTTTACGCGGTAGCGAAGCTCTTCGTATGTATAATAATTCCCATACTCATTGATACGCTGTATCTCTTTTGCAAGTTCCTGCATATCCGCATCAGGGGGGGATGAGGAAGTATCTGTTTTCATAGTAGTATTTTTCAATTACTAACTTATTGAAATTAGTAGTTCATAAATATGCTCTTCCAAAAAGAGATCACCCTAATATCCCCTGCCGCCCTATTATACCAGTACAACAATGCCGGATCACCACACCCTCCCGGAAATCCTTGAGCAGGTCAGATGCGGCACGCTCGACCCTGCCGCCGCCGGGCAGCTGATCAGCAGTCTTCCCGTCGACGAAGTTGCCAACCTCGACCTCAATCGTGCAGACCGCTGCGGTATCCCGGAGGTTGTCTTAGCCGAAGGAAAAGACACCGACGCGCTGGTAAAAATCATGCACAGCTACGTCCGGGCTGCAGGCCGTGTTCTCGCAAGCCGCATCAGCCCCGAACAGGTACAGGCCGTTCTCGCGCATCTCCCGGACGGCATCATCGCCGACTACCGCGAGATCTGCCGCATCCTCATCCTCTCGGACGGCACCGTTCCGGCCCCCTCGGGCGGAACGGTTGCAATCGTAACTGCCGGAACCTCCGACATCCGTGTTGCCGAGGAAGCCCGCGCCATCGCCGAAGAGATGGGGGCATCTGTCCTGACAGCCTACGACGTAGGCGTTGCCGGAATCCACCGACTGTTTCCGGCGCTCGAAAAACTCCGGGACGCAGACATCTACGTCGTCTGTGCGGGCCGCGAAGGAACCCTCCCCTCCGTCGTCGCGGGCCTCGTCAACAAACCGGTCATCGGCGTCCCCGTCAGTACCGGCTACGGCTACATGGGTCACGGCGAAGCTGCCCTCGCCTCCATGCTTCAGTCCTGCGCCGCAATAACGGTCGTCAACATCGACGCAGGATTCACCGCAGGAGCAGTCGCCGCCCGTACCGCAGCACTCATCGGAGGAACCAAATGAAACGCGGACTCTACGTCGGAAGATTTCAGCCGTATCACAACGGTCACAAATCCGTCATCGAACGTATCGCCGACGAAGTCGATGAACTCATCATCGGTATCGGCAGCGCCGAGATCAGCCACGACCTCCGCCACCCGTTCACCGCAGGGGAACGGGTACTCATGATCAGCCGTGCCCTCAAAGACATCAACATCCCCGTCTATATTATTCCCTTGGAGGATGTCAAGCGAAACGCCCTCTGGGTCGCCCACGTCAAATCCATGACCCCGCCGTTTGACATCGTCTACACCGGAAACCCGCTCGTCATCGAACTCTTCCGCGAAGCAGGTATCCGGGTCACCTCGCCCCCCATGTACCGGCGGGAAACCCTATCCGGCACCGCCATCCGTGCCCGCATGATTGCAGGTGACGCATGGGAAGAATGCGTCCCCTCAGAAGTTGCAGACGTCATCCGGGAAATTCACGGCATCGACCGCATCCAGCAGATCGCAAAAACCGATTAACTTTTTTTGAACGAACCGCGACGGAAAGCTATATGTAGATACAGACAGCACTACATCTGAAAATTGTGACGGACCTCCCCGTATGAAAGTCATTGAAAATCCCCTCTATCAGAAACTCCTCCTCACCGCCGTTGCTATCGGCGTTGTCATGGACGGCCTTGACGGCTCCATCGTCAATGTCGTTCTGCCGGTCATCGCCGCGGACTTCGGAACCGATACCGGCACCATTGCCTGGGTTGTCATCATGTATCTTTTGATGATGGCGGGTTTTCTCCTCGTCTTCGGCAAACTTGCCGACCGCGGCCACATTCGCAAAGTGTTCATTGGAGGATTCGTCATCTTCACCGCAGGTTCTGCGGTCTGCGGTCTCTCGCCGGATCTTTCCTGGCTCCTTGCTGCCCGCATGTTTCAGGGAGTCGGCGCCGCCATGATCGCCGCCGCCGCTCCCATGCTCTGTGTCAAGTGTCTTCCGGCAAAGATGCTCGGCCTGGCACTCGGTGTTCTCACCATGGCAAGCTCCATTGGATTTGCCGCAGGCCCCGCACTCGGCGGTATTCTCACCCATTATTTCTCCTGGCACTGGATCTTCTTAATCAACATCCCGATAGGCATCGCCGCAATTCCGTTTGCCCTGCGGGTGATTCCCAAAGATGGTCCGGCCGAGAAGAAACCGTTCGATCTCCTGGGTGCGGTCCTCCTGTTTGCCCTGATGGCGTTTGGCATCTACGCACTGGAACGGCTGCCGCATCTGGGCACAACCAACCCGCAGATCCTCGCCTGCGCAGTTCTCTGCATGCTGTTTGCAGTACTGTTTGCCCTGCGGGAACTGCGGTGCGCAACTCCTCTGATCAATGTCCGGGTGTTTGCAAAATGGCGGTTCTCTGCGGTGGTCATTGCGTTTCTGATCATCAACGTGGTGTATATGGGCGTACTGTATCTCCTGCCGTTCTATCTCAGCACCGGAATGCAGTTTGACACAGCAGCAAGCGGCATGTATCTGTTGATCCCTCCGGCACTGACCGCAGTCCTCGGCATTCCGATCGGCAAATGGTCGGACCGGACAGGCCGCCGGAGTTTTTCAATTGGAGCCTGTGTCATACTGGTGGCGTTCAATCTGATCTATGCGGTGATCTTTCCGGAGATGGGCATTCTGCCGCTGCTTTGTGCCCTGATACTGATGGGCATCCTCTGGGGTCTGGCAGGCGGACCTGCGGCGAGCAGGATTGTGGAGCACGCACCGGAAGGCGAGCGGGGAACGGGTTCATCTCTGATGGCGGTCTGCATCTATCTCGGCAGCGTTGTCGGAACTGCACTCTACGCAACGATCTTTACCTTCGCAACATCCCCGGACGGAACGGTTATCGCGTTTGCGGATCTTCCGCTTGCAACGTTCATGACCGGATTCCATTTCACGGTTCTTGCGGGAATTGGTCTTGCGGTACTGGCAGTGATCCTGTCGGCTGTCGTTTTGGATCAGAAGTCGTCGGATAGACAATGACCGTTGTCGGCGCTGCACGGTGCGGTTCGTATGATCGCAATGCGGTCGCTTTCGCGGTTGCAAAAGCGACGGAGGCTGTCGGAGGGCTGCCGCCGCTTGCCGGAAAGCGGGTCCTGATCAAACCGAATCTGCTGTCGGATATGGGGCCGGAAACTGCGGCTACAACTCATCCGGAGATAGTGTATGCGGTCTGCCGGATGGTACAGGATGCGGGCGGCGTCCCCCTCATTGCAGACAGTCCGGGTGCGGGACACCTCTACACCCCCAGAACCCTGCGGCGCATCTATGATCGTTCCGGGATGACGCGGGTTGCAGCGGAAACCGGTGCGGAACTCTCGTTTGATACCGGTTCGGCGGAAATCTCATTCCCGGACGGGGTGATGATGAAACGATTTACGCTTATCAATCCGGCTCGTGATGCGGATGTGATACTCTCGGTCTGCAAACTGAAGACACATATGTTTACGAAGTTCTCCGGCGGTGTGAAGAATACCTTCGGCATGATTCCGGGTCTGAACAAACCCGTGTTCCACTCGCGGTTTCCGGCACAGGAGGATTTTTCGGAGATGCTGATTGACCTGAACGAGCTGGCAGGTGTGGACTTTGTGATAATGGATGCGGTCTGCGGGATGGAAGGAAACGGGCCTATGGGGGGAGATCCGAAGTTCTGCGGATATATACTGGCTTCCCGCTCGGTATATGCGCTGGACGTTTCCGCACAGCGGCTGATCGGCATGGACCCGGATCAGATTGCAACAACCGCTGCGGCACGCAGACGCGGTCTGCTGGATGGTGTCGAAGAGACCGGCGATGCAGTGGTGCCGGTCGCGGGTTTTGCACTGCCGCCAACCTATGCCGGACCGCAGAAGAATACCCGGGTTCGCCGTATGCTTCTTTCCCGCATGCAGAAGGCCGGACGACTCTATGCTCCGGCCCCGCATGCGGTTCCCGAACGGTGCACGGCGTGCGGGCAGTGCGTCCGCATCTGCCCGAAGGATGCGGTTGTTCTCCGGAACGGGAAGGCGGTGTTTGATCTCTCACGCTGTATTCGCTGCTACTGCTGCCATGAGATGTGTCGGGAGCGGGCAATTGATCTGAAACACGGAGCAATCAGCAGACTGCTCCGCTCTGTCCAAAACTGAAACGGTGCTGCCTGATCGGTCCTGAGATTCTCTCTCCCGCATGCATCTCTCGTCCCCTTTTTCGATCTGATGTGACGAAAGTACTTCGGAGTTTTTTCTGGAAGCTGTTGGTGGGGGAGTGGTGAGTGGGTAGGATGGGAAAAGAGAACGCGAGATTTCGCAGATGCGTCGCTTCGCTCCGCCAGCTTCGCTCGTCGCATTTGCTTTTCGTCGCTCGCCATCCCGCCCAGAGCTGGGCGGGCGGCGTTGCTGTCGCAAGCGCGACGGCAAATGCTCGCGAAGCTCCCACTCATCCCTTATCCTGCA
>NZ_JAPTGC010000011.1 GCF_026891935.1 Methanocorpusculum vombati
GGGATGAGTGGGAGCTTCGCGAGCATTTGCCGTCGCGCTTGCGACAGCAACGCCGCCCGCCCAGCTCTGGGCGGGATGGCGAGCGACGAAGAGCAAATGCGACGAGCGAAGGCGACCCACGAAGTGGGGAGCGGAGCAAGACCTTGGGGCTTGCGACTCAGCGGAGCGCAGCGACGCATCTGCGTTATCTGCGTTTTCCTTTTTCAGGTATCCCACTCACCACGAACTCACCTACAGCTTCGCCAGAAAAAAAGGTTGATAGACATTCTCAGATTTTTACCAGCAAGTTCGTGAAGTTTTAACTCAGTATAGCAGGTTAGATCAAAAAGAAGGGTAAATAGAAATTCTCAATATTTTTCTAAAAAATTCACCACTGGGCCCAGGCACCTTCGGAACCGTCGCGGTACAGACTTACCACCTCGCCGATCACGATGATCGCCGGAGGCTTTACCCCGACGCGGCCTGCAACCTCACCGATGTCTGCAAGCGTCGCACATGTCACCCGCTGATCCTTCCGGAACCCGCGTTCGATCACTGCAATCTTCGTCTCCGGTGTCTTGCCGTTTTCGATCAGAAGTTCCGCGATGACCGGGAGATTTTTGACGCCCATAAAGATTACAATCGTCCCGGGGCTTCCTGCAAGCCACTTCCAGTCAATGGAGGAAACCTCCTTTTCGGGATCCTCGTGACCGGTGACAAACGTCACCTGACTTGCCCACGACCGATGCGTCACCGGAATGCCGACACACTCAGGAACCGCAATCCCGCTCGTCACCCCGGGCACCACCTCAACGGCAATACCGTGCTCGCGGAGCGTTTCCATCTCCTCACCGCCGCGGCCGAACATAAACGGATCACCGCCTTTCAGCCGCACAACCGTTCCCCCGGCCTGTGCCTTTGCAACCAGCAGCGCTTCAATATCCGCCTGCTTCATCGTGTGGCATCCGCCATACTTGCCGACATCAATCTTCTCAGCCGACGCCGGAAGCGTGGACAACACCTCTTCACCCGGCAGCTGATCATACAGAATCACATCCGCTGAATCGATAACCTCACGCGCCTTTGCCGTCAGAAGTCCGAGGCCTCCCGGCCCGGACCCCACCAAATACACTTTACCTGTCATGATTTCAACCCGAGGGCAGTCCTTGCCTCCTCAATAAGTTCGGATGCAATTTCGCGGAACTGTATGCCGATCTCCGTTGCCTCCTCAAAGCTTGTGACCGTCTCCACGATACGGTCACTGCGGGTGCCGTCCAGCGACAGAACCTCCGCGATCAGGTGACCATTGCGGCAGAAAATGCCCTGCGGCGTAAAACAGCCGCCGCCCACCTGCTCCATTACCCGGCGTTCCACCCCCGTATCAAACGCGGTCTGCGGATCATTCAGCGGCGCAAACACCTCCCGGAGCTCCGGCGTGTCGCGGCAGACCACCGCAACCGTCCCCTGATTCGGCGACGGCACAAACTGATCCGCCGGCAGCCGTACCCCGTTCACATGATAGCCGAGCCGCACCAGACCGGCCTCCGCAAGCACAATCGCATCGTAGAGACCGTCATTCAGCTTGGAAAGCCGGGTATCCACATTGCCCCGCAGCGGCTCAACCCGCACCTGCGGCATGCACTGATAATACCGGAGAAGCTGTGCACGCCGCCGGGTACTTGACGTCCCCACCGAGTAGATCTCCTCCACCGGACGGTTAAACACAAAAAAATCATACGGCGGGTCACGGGGAAGAATCGCCGCCGTGATCAGCCCGTCCGGGCGTTCGGCCGGAATATCCTTCATACTGTGCACTGCCGCGTCGATCTCGCCGCGCAGAATCGCATTGTCCAGCTCGCGGACAAACACGCCCTGTCCCCCGATCTGATGCAGACCGCGGTCAAGCACCGCATCGCCGGAGGTGGTAATTATCTGCGATTCGGCAGGAACACCAGCTTCCGTGAGAAGTCCGAGCACATTATTGGTCTGTGCAAGCGCCAGCTTGCTGCCGCGGGTACCTATCCGCACGTTCAGCATTGACTATACACCTGCACAAGTTTTGTCATTTCCGATTCCCCGTGGGCGGTTGAGAGGAAGTTCGTCTCAAACTGCGACGGCGGCAGGAACACGCCGGCGGAGAGTGCTTTTTCCCAGAACCTGCGGAACGCATCCGTATCGCACTGTTTTGCCTCCGTGTAGTTGCGGGGCGCGGAACTGCGGAAGAAGTACTTGAACATCGATCCCATCCGCACAAAGGTTCCCGACGCCTTCGACGAAACAGCCTCTTCAATCTGCCGCGTTCTTTCGTCCAGTTTTGCGTAGATGTCCTCGTGCATGTGCAGATATTTGTTCATCGCAATTCCCGCGGCCATTGTTGCCGGGTTTGCGTTGAACGTGCCCGCATTGTACACCGGTCCTGCCGGAGAGATCATCTCCAGTATCTCCCGTCGTCCGCCGAACACTCCGATCGGCAGACCGCCGCCTGCAATCTTTCCCAGGGTGGTCAGGTCGGGCCGGATGTCAAACTTCACCTGCGCACCGCCGATACCGAGCCGGTATCCGGTGATCACTTCATCGAAGATAAGGAGAACATCATGCGCCGCGGTAATTTCACGAACAGCTTTGAGGTATCCGTCGTCAGGGAGGATCGGGCCGATGTTTCCCATCACCGGCTCGATGATGAATGCGGCGATGTTGTCGTTCTTCGACAACAGCTCCTCAAGGGCTTCGGGATCATTGTAGGGAACCTGCCGCGTGTGCGCCGCAAAGTCGGGAAGAACACCAGCCGAGTCGGGCGTGCCGTGCGTTGTTGCGCCCGAACCTGCGGCAATCAGCACCGCGTCATGCGCACCGTGGAAACCGCCTTCCACCTTGACGATGTCGGTCTTTCCGGTGAACCCGCGGGCGAGCCGGAGCGCTGCCATCGTGGCCTCCGTTCCGGTTGAGACGAACCGGAGCATGTCCATTGACGGATGATCGCCGCAGATCCGTTTTGCAAGATCGATCTCCAGTTCCGTTGGTGTGCCGTACAGCCAGCCGTTGTCCAGCTGCGAGGAGATTGCGGCTTTAATCACCGAGTTGGCGTGTCCGAGGAGCAGCGGGCCGTAGCCAAGGCAGCAGTCCACAAGATTTGTGTCTTCGACGGTTGTCAGTACCGCGCCTTTTGCGCTTTTCACATAGAAGGGGTACGGTTTGATTGCCCGTACCGGACTGGAGACGCCGCCCGGCAGCAGGGTTTTTGCCTCGTTAAACAGTGTCTCGCTGTTGCTCATGCCAGCCACCTCGCAACGTCCTGCGCATAGTAGGTGATGATCAGATCCGCTCCCGCACGTTTGATACTTGTCAGGGATTCCATTACAATCCGTTTTTCATCAATCCATCCGTTTTGTGCGGCGGCTTTGATCATTGAGTACTCGCCTGATACCTGGTAGGCGGCGGTGGGAAGACCGAGTTCCTTAACCTGCGCAAGTACGTCCAGATAGAAGCTTGCGGGTTTGACCATCAGAATGTCTGCACCTTCCTCTTTGTCCAGCAGTGATTCACGGAGCGCTTCACGGCCGTTTGCGGGGTTCATCTGATAGGTGGACCGGTCGCCGAAGGAGAAGCCGGAGTCCGCCGCTTCCCGGAAGGGGCCGTAGAGGGCGGAGGCAAATTTGGTGGAGTAGGACATGATGGGGATATATTCGTATCCGGCAGAGTCCAGTGCTTCGCGGATGGCCATGACCATGCCGTCCAGCATGCAGGAGGGTGCAACCATGTCGGCTCCCGCGGCGGCCTGACTGACGGCGATCTTCTGCATGAGGGCAAGGGATGCGTCGTTGTCCAGGTCCGGGCCGTCGCAGGATTCGTGAATGATGCCGCAGTGGCCGTGATCGGTGTATTCACAGGCGCAGAGGTCGGTGATTACTACCATGTCGGGAACCGCCGCTTTGATTGCGCGGGTTGCTTCCTGAATGACACCGTCCGCGGCAAAGGCCGAGCTTGCAACGGCGTCCTTGGTTTTCGGAATGCCGAAGAGGATCACAGCTTTGATGCCGTCTTTGGCGAGATCTTTGGCAACGTCGGCGGCAGCGGAGAGCGGCCAGCGGTACTGGCCGGGCATGGAGGTGATGGGGACTTTGTCCGCTGCTCCTTCCACAAAGAACAGGGGCATAATAAGATCATTGCGCGTTACTTGGGTTTCGGTAAACAGAGGACGCAGGCTCTGTCTTCTCAGCCGTCTTAATCGTGTTTGAGGAAACATACTTGTTCACCACGGGTAATTGCATCAACCAGTTTCCGGGCTGTTGTGATATCGGTACACTCGGCGCTCGCCCGAATTGAGAGGGTGGCGTCGGCAAGAAGTTTTTTTGTCAGGACGCGGGTCAGATCATCGATCACAGCGAGCGTGCGGGGGTCGGGAGAGTCCAGCTTTCCGAGCGCCTTATCACGTTCTCGTACACGGATTGACTCTGCCCAAGTATAAAGTCCTGCGATCAGATCACCTGCGGCGGTACGGTTGTAGAGCCGGATGAATTCAGGCAGGTACTGTTCGATCAGTTCACCAGCATGGGCGGCTTCGTCTTTGCGGTGTTCCATGTTTTTTTCTGAGACGGAGCGCAGGTCGTCGATGGTAAAGAGGTGGACGCCGGGGATACCGCGGCAGGCGTCGTCGGTGTCGCGGGGCTGGGCGATGTCGATGAGAATGAGTTTTCGCGGGGTCGGGTCGAGCGGCCAGAACCGTTCGTTCATGGTGGCGGCAAGCGGTTCTGCGGTAATAATTGCGTGCGGGGCTGCCGTGCAGGAGATGACGACGTCGGAGAGGGCGATGCAGGGGTAGAGCTGGTCCATGCGCATGGCACGACCGCCGATCTCCTGGGCAAGTTCTACGGCGTGGTTGTAGGTGCGGTTGGTTACATAGATTGCCCGCAGATTTTTTTCTGCGAGTGCCTGAGTGACCAGTTTTCCCATTTCACCGCCGCCGACGACGAGGATGTTGCGGCCGTCGAGACTGCCGAGCAGTTCTTCAGCAAGCCGGACTGCAGCTGAGCCGATAGAGACTGCGCCGCGGTTGATGTGGGTTGCGGCACGGATGTCAACGCCTGCGTGGATGGCGGTGTTGATGCAGATGTCAGTGACGGGGTCAGTGGTGCCGCATTCGCTGGCGAGCAGGAGGGCGCGTTTGAGCTGGCCGAGGATCTGGTCTTCGCCGATGATCATGGATTTGGTTCCGGCGGCAAGGGCGAGGAGATGACGCAGGGCGGCGTCTCCTTCGTAGAGGGTAAATCCGGTACGTCCGAGGCTGTGGAGGTAGTCGGTGAGTGCGGCTCCGGTGCCATGCACGAGGATTTCGACGCGGTTGCAGGTCTGTAAAAGGATGACTCCTTTGAAGTGCTGCCGGGAGTCGGTAAGGAAGGATGTTTCGTCTGCAAACCGGTATCCGGCAAGCTGGTTCTGGTCAAGGATGGTGTGATCAATTCCGGCGATGGCGACCGGCGTGAGAAGTCCGGTGTCCGGCATCAGAGGTATCCTGCGACAAGGTCGTCTGCATTTTTGTTTTCCCGGCATCTCTGCCGGATGGTTTCGTCGTGAAGAATGTTCCTGAGGATTTCCGCACGTTTTTCCTGGTCGGGAACGGTTTCCTTCAGCCGTTCGCGCAGGGAGGCAAGCAGCAGGATCATGTTGTCGAGTCCCTGATACCTTTCTTCAAGGTCTTCACGGATGCAGCGCGGGACTGCGGGGGCACGGCCTGAGGTGGAGACTGCAATGGTGTACTCTTTTCCCTGAACGGTTGAGGGGATGAGGAAGTTTGCGTCGTCGCTGGTTGCACAGTTGTACCATTTTTCCGCGGTTTTTGCGAGGCGGATGATGCGTTCATTCTGCCCGGTATCGGAGAGCGCGGCGATGATGATGTCGTGCTTTTCGATGAGGGTTCGGAGGTTGTCGTCTTCGATATCCGCAACGTCCATCTGTTTGATGGAGGTCTGGGGAAGAGAAAAGACGTCCGGGGAGATGCTGCGCGAGACGACGGTCATCCGGCAGCCGGTAAAATGGCGGGCTTTGCGAACGCCGACCGCTCCTGCACCAAAGATGAGGATGCGCTTTGCGGAGAGATCAAGCATCAGCGGAATCATTGGTAGTTATGTGGGTTTGCGTGTTACTTTAAGATGCTGTATTTCATACTGAGAGGAGGGAGGAAATCCATAGTGTGAAATAGTTCTGCATTCGTATGTTGTAGTATGAGTGATGCAGAGAAGAGTTCAGCGGACCTGGTGCGTCTGCTCTATGCTGAGGATAAGGCGGTGCGCAATGCGGCGGCGAAGGAGCTTGGCAGCCGCGGGATGGAAGGGTTTGCGGCGGCGGTCCCGCTGCTTGCGGATGTGTCCTGGGTTGTCCGCTACCGTGCCTGTGAGATCATCGGGATGACGAGACAGCCGGAGGCTTTTCCGGTGCTGCTCCGGATGCTTTCCGATCCCCGCGATCATGTGCGGTACATGGCGGTGAAAGGGCTGGGGATTCTTGGAGATTCCCGCGCTCTTCCTGATGTGATCCGGATGCAGGAGGATGAAAATCCGTTCGTGCGGAGGATTGCAGGGAAAATTGCGGCAGATCTTTCCTGATCCCGGCGGGCGTACCGGCCGCTGCGGTGCAAAAACGGGAAAAAGGAGGCCGGGCTTCGTCCCGGGCTTCGTGTGCTGTTGCGTGGCTGTTTTTCATCCTGCCTACTCACCACTCAGCAGTACACAATCAATAAAAAACCACAGGGACGTTTTTCCGGAGTCAGTGCAGGATGAAAATCCCGTCCGTCCCCCGTCCCGCAGAGACCCCGTGGATGGTCTATGAAAAAAAAGTTAGTAGTCGGTTTTCGTCTCAGATCGTCCCCCGCGGCGTTTCATCTCCGGCACCGGCAGTTCGGATCTGATATCCACCACCTCATCCTGCATCATCTCCATCCGCTGCCGGAGCAGCTCCGCAAGAACCTCCTCCACACCCTCGCCCGTGACCGTTGACATGTTGAAACGGTCCTCCGTCTTTTTGATATCGGCCTTGTTTACCACGGTCAGCATCGGAACCGTAACAATTCCTGCAATCTCCTCGCGGAGTTTCTCCTGCGCCTCAACCGAATAGCCGCAGTGTTCACTTGCATCGATCACAAACAGCACCAGATCCGCAACATACACAAGAGCGTTGAGTGCCTGCTTCTCAATGGCGTTGCGCTCCTCCTCGGTACGGTCAAGCAGACCCGGCGTATCAATAAACTGAATCCGTTTTCTCCGCTCCGCATTCCGGTGACCAACAACCACCCCCTTCGTAGTAAAGGGATACGATGCAATCTCCGGCTCGGCACTGGATACCAGCCGGATAAAGGACGACTTGCCGACGTTCGGGTACCCGGCAACCACGATAGTAAACTCATCCGTACTAATGACGGGAAGTTTGCGGAGCACGTTTCGCACATCATTCAGGTACCGGAGCGCATCATCTGCACGGTGCACAATGGATGCAATGCGGGCGACCGCACGCTTACGTTCGGTTAAAGGATCGGCACGCCGCATGCTGCGGGAGATTCCTCCTCCGACATCACGCACATTCTTTGCCGCCCAGCCCACCATGCCGAGTGCCTGGCGGAGATTATCCATGCCGAAGAGGATATCGCAAAGATCGCGATAGAACGGCGGGAGCTGTTCAAACTCAGGGAAACTCTGGATGATACTTACCAGCTTATCATGGGTTGCCTGCGTAATGGCACGGACAAAATCTTCGTTCGCGCGGTTCTTATTATTTTTTTCCCGCATTTTCTTTGCGGCACGCCGGAAACTGCGATCCAGCAGTTCATCGGCCGTGGGTATTGTAGGAATATTGTCAAAGTACATAGTTGCCTGATTCACTCGATTTCTTTATTAGGGTGGCGGTCTGAACAATCAGTATGGATTTGTCGCTGATCCAAAAAGATATCCTTATTACACTTATCTCGCTTTATCATCAATATTCGCATCCGATAAAAGGGGAAGATATTGCCGATATTATCAGGCGCAACCCCGGAACGGTCCGCAATCAGATGCAGGCCCTCAAAGCGCTGGGTCTGGTGGACGGAGTCCCCGGACCAAAAGGAGGATACCACCCGACCTCCCGCGCCTACAGTGAACTCAACGTTACTGCCGACGATTCGGAGAGCGAGGTAGCTATTCTCCGCAACGGCGAGATGATTGACGGTGTGCGCGTAAACGAGATCGACTTCACCACCCTGACGCACGCAGACCTCTGTCATGCGCTGATCAAAGTAATCGGCAACGTTCGTATCTTTGACGTAGGCGACAAAGTGACCATAGGCCCGACACCGGTGAACAAACTGCTCATCAAAGGCGAAGTGTTTGGCAAAGATGAGATCAACAGTGCCCTTCTCATCTCAACGTCGGAGATGACATCCCTGCCGAAACTTCCCATCCGTGAGTACATGACCGCCCCCCTCATCGCGCTGGAAACGGACATGACCGTTGCCTACGTAATGAAAACGCTGTTGCAGCGGAGAATTCACGGTGCGCCGGTAATTGAAGGATGTCAGCTTCTGGGGATTGTCACCCTGACAGACATTGTTTCAGCGATCGACCGGGGCGTTGCGATGGACTCCCCGATTGCAGAGATCATGGTCCGCAATGTTGTTACCATCCCCGGAGATATGCGGCTGTATGAGGTTATCCGCAGATTCAAAGAACAGGACATCGGTCGGGTAATCGTAACCGAGGAGGGAAAACCGATTGGTATTCTTACCCATTCGGATATTATCCGGGTGTTTCCCACCCTTTGAACCACCCGTTGTATTCAAAACGGATATATACTTTCGTTATCAATAAAATCTACTGATTACTATGAAGAGTGAGCAGTTTACCCATTCGATCCGCAAAAAGAGAGTGATGAGCACCGACGGAAAAATTATCGGACAGATCAAGAACATCACTTTTGACAGTGTAACCGGGCAGCTGCTGAATCTCGTCGTGCGTCCGGATCAGACATTTGATGCATCCGGTTACAAACTGGACGGAGACGCAATTACCCTGCCGTTTGAGGCGGTTAAAGACATCACGGACTTCATCGTGGTGGACCGCTATATGCTGCGGTAAAAAAATATCAACAGATTCTCCTGCGTTTTTAGGAGAATACTCTTCAGAATCATTTTTCAGGGAAAGTACCTGGCGAGGGCCTCGGCTGTTCCTTCCCCAAAGGGTTTGTCCATGATATCGTCTGCTGCTGCCCGCGCTTCGGGGCTTGCATTTGCCGGAACCACAGCTATACCTGCTGATTTGAGCATGGAAACATCGTTAACCGAATCGCCTGCGGCAAGAAAATCAGCAGGGGTAAGGCCCATGAGTTTTGCGAGTTTTGCAAGAGCTGCTCCCTTGGAAAGTCCCGGCGGCTGGAGATGGATGGCAAAACCGGTATCTACGACCTGCACCGGCATTCCTGCAAGGAGGCGGCTTACCTCGCCTGCATCCACATCACGGGCAAAGGCAACATCAGAGTACCGGTACTCGCTGCTGTAGAGCCGCAGCTCCTCTCCTTTCGGCTGAAAATGATCAATGATTTTCTGGTAAGCAACAAGACAAAGTTCGCGATCACCCTCGGCATGGCGCGTTCCGGTATATCCATGACGGTACACTCCGCCGTTTTCTGCAATGATGTCACCATCTGTTCCGATCATTTTGGATAAAGCATCAATAAAACAGACGGTATTGCCGGATGCCAGAACCACCGGAATATCTGTATCCACCAGACGACGGATCTCTTCCACGGCATGCATTGAGAGGCGCCGCCGATCATCGGTGAGCGTTCCGTCGATATCGGTGACGAAGGCTTTGGGCATGAAAAATATATTGGGGCCGGCAGGGTTTTAGTGTTTCCGCGGGAAGCATTATCCTGCCTCCTTTTTTCGTGCGATTCTCCTGACCCTCTTCAAGTTACCGGACACGATATGATGAATCGCTCGCAAAAAAAAACACTGGCAGAGATGCTCTTTGGAAGCGGATGACTCTGCCTCTGTTTTTCTGCGGGTTTTTTCCGGGATAATACCCGCCGCGTGGCTGTTCAGCAGGGTTTGATACCTGCGGTCTCAACCATGAAGGTAGCCTCTCCCTCAGGGAGGTTCGGGCTGTCCACGAGCCGGGCAATACGTTTGCCTGCCTTACTCTTCCTGAGGTAGAGACGGAATGTTGCCGAGTGACCGACGATATTGCCGCCGATCGGTTTTGTCGGATCGCCGAAGAAAACACCGGGGTTGGACATGACCTGATTCGTGACGATGGCAACCGCATTCAGTTCATCAACGAGCTTGAAGAGATCATGCAGATGGCGGTTGAGCTTCTGCTGACGTCCGGCAAGGGTACCGCGGCCTGCATACTCGGCACGGAAGAGACCGGTCAGAGAGTCCACAATGATCAGCTTGACCGGCATATCCGTCTCTTTGAGTTCATTCGCCAGATCCCGTGCAGAATCAATCAGAAGCATCTGGTGATCCGAACTGTGGGCACGGGCAACATGGATGTTTGCAAGGAACGTTTCCGCCGACGGAATCTCATATCCTTCGGGAAGCGGCTTTTCAAACTCAAGACCTGCCACCATCTGTTCTATACGCTCCGGGCGGAACGTGTTCTCCGTATCGATGTAGAGGCAGCTGCCGCTAAGGCCGCCCACTTCCTGGGGAAGCTGGCAGTTCACTGCAAGCTGGTGGACAATCTGCGACTTTCCGGAACCGAACTCGCCATAAAACTCGGTAATGGCCTGTGTCTCAATACCGCCTCCCAGAAGTTCATCCACCTCGGGGACGAACGTACTGAGCTTGAGAACCTCCTGTCTGCGTGCAAGAACATCCGTACCGGTCTTGAATCCTCCGATATCAGCGATTTCACGGGCTGCCTTGATGATCTTTTTCGCCGTTGACTCGCCAAGCTCGGCAGCCTCGGAGAGATCAACCGGTGCTGCGGTTGCAATACTTTCAACGGTTATGTACCCTGCCTCACGGAGACGGTCGGCGGTTGCCGGTCCGACTCCGGGAATGTCCTCAATATCAGCTGCTGTCATATCTTCTGTCTCCTTCGTATTGTTGAGATATACTATTAGATCGACATTTGCGGCATATAAACCCCTGACCGCGCGGTGTGAAAGTGCCCTCCGTACGAAGTACGGTGGTCCCCTCTCCCCTGTCAGCATCCATACAGATTTATCCATATCCCCCTTACGATTCCATCATGACACCTGCGGAGGACTCATCCTTCAAATCAGCCTTGCTCAGTACTGCAGGCGATCTCGCCAAAAATCCGGTTATCGGTCCCGTAATCGAACAGATCGCGTATGACTTCCTCTCCTCCCCCGAGTGCCGCGATGCATTCGTCGCATACGCAAAACGGAGAATCAAAGAAAACATCGGAGTACAAAAATAGATCACAGATTGCGCAGCCGATCCTTCAGATCGGCTGCCGAAACCCGCACCACTTCCACACTCTCCGCATACAGCCGGGAGTTTTTACAGATACCTCTGGCCCGGATACAGGCCGCCGGGGCAAGCGGCATATCGGTTACCAGCAGAAAGGCCTGTGTTCCATCGTCAATTGTCATTCCCTCGCACCGGGGGACAACAAATCCCTCAACCTCGGTATAGACACCCTCCTCTTCCCGCTCCCGCAGAATCGCACCGCGACCGACGGAAAGCTCCACATCCCCGTACTTGTTCAGCTTTGCCGGTGCATTGACAACCTCAATCCTGTCACCGGCAAACACTGCCGTATCCGCAGCTTCATTCCAGCATGCAACGTTTACGTATCCGTATCCGGTCTCGCTGCCGACCTTGACGTTCTTCACCCGTGACTCGGTTCCCCGGCGAGTGGTAAACGTCCGGATGGGCGAGACGGATCGCACAACCCCGGTCACCACCGACGTCTGGCCTTCGGTGACATCGCCTGCATCGCAGGTGAGAACCTCGATCGGTTCTGCGTGCGGCGTTATCACCA
The DNA here is from genome assembly GCF_026891935.1 of Methanocorpusculum vombati. Taxonomy (NCBI): domain Archaea; kingdom Methanobacteriati; phylum Methanobacteriota; class Methanomicrobia; order Methanomicrobiales; family Methanocorpusculaceae; genus Methanocorpusculum; species Methanocorpusculum vombati. Next base: position 11,958 of record NZ_JAPTGC010000011.1, read on the forward strand.
CACCGTCGCCTGCGACGTACTCAACCGAATCCTCATCCTCTTTTCGGGTGAGTCCGGCAAAACTTACCGACACCCCCTCCTCCAGATCCGCGAACAGTTCCGGTTCCCAGGTAATGATGCGGGCCGTTCCGGACGGATCGCCTACAAGAATCTCCTGAAGCTCGGACAGGGATCCGTCACGGCGGGTGATCTCGCGGACCGATCCTATATGGAGCACTTTTACCGCCAGAGGGATCTTCATCGTTTCAGACTTCGGCGGTTTCTTCGTCTCCACGATGGTGACCTGACTCGGTCTGAGCGCCGCGCAGGTCACCTCGTTCCGGTAACCGGGCCGCGGTTTTGCGATCACCTCAAGAACCGACCCGACCTCAAGCTCCGGAACGGCTGCAGCCATTGCATCCCACAGCGTCATCTTTACGGTACCGGTCGGATCTCCAAGGACGAGGGATGCCACCAGTCCCGGTTCCCGGTCTTCGCCGTCGCGTTTGAACTCGCGGGGTGGAGTTATCTCAAGAATTTTTCCGAAAAAAGATACGAGGGCCGTAGCGGTATTTTTAATCTCGCCGATTTTTATGTGGCTGCGCCCCAACTCCTCAACAACGAGCATGGCGGCGCAGATTTCATCAACCGCACCGCCGAGCTCTTCGCATTTGGTTTCTACCCGCTCGTCAAACTCCTCTTTGGTCAAGAGATCGGAGACGAGCGCATAGTGCATGACTTACTTCCTGTGCCAGGACGGATACACGACGGTAGCCGTCATGTCCTCGTAGGTTTCGGCGCGGCGCATCAGTTCGGCTTTATCGCCGTTGACAAGGACTTCCGGACACCGCGGACGGCTGTTGTACTGCGAAGACATGGCATAGCCGTATGCTCCTGCATCCAGAACCGCGATAACATCACCGGTCACGGTCTCCGGAAGGCTCCGGTCAGCGGCAAGAATGTCGCCGGTCTCGCAAATTGGGCCGGTAACGGTTGCGATGATCGCTGCAGGTGCGTCGGCCTTGTTTGCCACCACCACTTCGTGCCAGGAATCATACATTGCCGGACGGATCAGAAGATTGAATCCCGCATCCACGTTGATAAAGGTCTTGTGGACAGTCTTGACCGAGTTGACACCGGTCAGCAGAATGGTGGATTCGCCGACCATCCAGCGTCCGGGTTCGACCCAGAATGCAGGCGAGATGCCGGCATCTTTACAGGCATCCACGAAAACGGGCATGACCGCTGCGGCGTACTCCTCCGGAGTCGGGGCTGCATCCGGGTTTTCCCCGCGGTGATACGGAATGCCAAGACCTCCGCCGAAATCCACAAACTCCAGTTTGACACCGAGTCGGGTGATCTCTTTTGCCACATTCATAATGACACCGCAGGCGATTCTGAACGGCTCTATCTCCAGAATCTGTGACCCGATATGGCAGTGCATGCCGACCGGAACGATGTACTCGCAGGCAAGCGCTTCGGCGTAGGCGTCAAGGATCATCTCTGCCGGAATGCCGAACTTGCTGTTTTTGATACCGGTTGCAATCTTCGGATGGGTCGGGACGTTGATCTCCGGATTAACACGGAATCCGATTTTTGCGGTCTTCTTCATCTCTCTGGTGATGGCATCGAGCTGATGAAGTTCGTCAACGGAGTCCACGGAGATTTTGATCCCGTGTTCAACTGCCGCCCGGAGATCGGCAGCGGTCTTGGAACTGCCGTTGAAAAGCAGTTTTTCCGGAGGCATACCGCCTTCCAGGGCCGCACGCATCTCACCTAAGGAGAAGACATCTGCCCCTGCACCCTCGCGTGCGAGGGTCTGGATGAGGACCGGATTTTCATTTGCTTTTGCGGCATAGAGCAGCTGGACGTTGTCCGTATATGTTCTGAGGGCTGCTTCAAAGCGGCGGAAGTTTTTGATTACATGGGTTTCGTTGGTGACGTAGAGCGGGGTACCGAATTTTTTTGCAAGCTCTACGGTATCAACGCCGCCGCAGTAGAGGTGGCCGCCCTGAATGGAAAGTGATTCGGGAAGATTCATTTCAGTTACCGGTGATGTTGTGTTCTTTCATGCGGGCAATGGCTTCGCTGATGCGTTCTACCGGGCGGGTGATGGCGAAGCGGACGTAACCTTCACCATTCGGACCAAAGCCGGTTCCGGGGGTAACAACGATGCCTGCTTCGTTGATCATTCTCTGGGTGAACTCAACGGAGTTGTTCACCTTCATCCAGACATAGAATGTTGCTTTGGGAACGTGAACGGTGAAACCGAGGGACTGAAGGCCTGCAACGAGTGCGTCGCGGCGTTCCTGATAAATAGCACAGGCATGTGCGACACAGTCCTGCGAGCCGGTAAGTGCCACGATTGCGGCGCGCTGGACTGCATCGAACGCTCCCGAATCGATGTTGGTTTTGACGCGGCCGAATGCACCGATGAGGTCGGCATTTCCGACGGCCATGCCAATCCGCCAGCCGGTCATGTTATAGGTTTTGGAGAGGGAATGCGTCTCAATACCGACGTCCATTGCACCGCTTGCCTGTAAGAAAGAGGGCGCCTTGTAGCCGTCGTAGGAAATCTCCGAGTATGCATTGTCGTGGACGACGATGATGTCATTGTTTTTGGCGAACTCGACGGTTTCGTTGAAGAATTTCATGGGTGCTACCGCGCCGGTCGGGTTGTTCGGGTAGCCGATGAACATCAGTTTTGCGCCGGCCACAATGTTTTTGGGGATTGCATCATAGTCGGGAAGGAAATCGTTTTCCTCAAGGAGCGGCATGTTGTAGCATTTTCCTTCGGCAAAGAGCGTGGAGGTCTTGTAGACGGGGTAACCCGGGTCGGATGCAAGCACGTAGTCTCCCGGGTTTACAAACGCCTCAGGGATATGTGCGATTCCCTCCTTGGAGCCGATGAGTGCCAGAACTTCTTTGGCAGGATCGAGGGTGATGCCGAACCGGTTTTTGTACCAGGCGGCGACCGCTTTGCGGTACTCGATCATGCCGAGATAGTCGGGATAGTGGTGGGTTGCCGGATCACGGGCGGCTTCGCACAGCGCATCAACGATGTGTGCGGGAGTCGCAAGGTCGGGATCTCCTACTCCGAGGTCAATGAGGTCAACGCCTTCGGCACGTTTCTGTGCTTTGATAGCGTCGATCTGGGCAAACAGATAGGGTGGTAAGTTGTCCAGGCGTTTTGCGTACATCGCTAAGTATGTTAGACTCTGACATAGTTAAGAGTCACGGATACGCGCGGAAAAACACGGACCACACGTAACCCGCGTGTCTGATGTGCCGTATGCCGGCGGAATGAAAGATGCGGGGAAAGAGACAGTACCGGAGAGGTCTTCTGTATTGTCACTACCTGCATATCCATATCTTTTCAAATACAAGAACAGCAATATACTACTATCAGTTCAATTCACAGCGTGAATTGCATATGCCGAGGTGACCGGAACGGACAAGAAAATTGTGTATATGGATCATGCCGCAACAACATATGCGGCGCCGGAGGTTGTGGAGGCGATGCTTCCGTACTTCTCCGAAAAGTTCGGCAACCCGTCGTCGGTGTACAGCATCGGCCAGGAGAACAAAGCGGCAATTGATGCAGCTCGTGCGAAGGTTGCGGCGGCCATCAATGCGGAGCCAAACGAGATTTACTTTACCGCCGGCGGTTCTGAATCCGATAACTGGGTGCTCAAAGGTGTTGCCTTTGCCAATATCCGGAAAGGAAAACACATCATCACTACCGCAGTCGAGCATCACGCGATTCTGCACGCAGCCGAGTGGCTGCAGTCCCAGGGTTTTGAGGTGACCTATCTGCCGGTGGACCGCTACGGTATGGTGTCGCCTGCGGATGTGGAGAAAGCGATTCGTCCGGATACGATCCTCATCTCCGTCATGTATGCCAACAATGAGGTTGGAACCATCCAGCCGGTTGCAGAGATCGGGGCAATTGCCAAAGCGCACGGAATTTATTTCCACACCGATGCCGTGCAGGCGGTTGGTCATGTCCCGATTGATGTAAAGGCCGAACACATCGATATGCTTTCGCTGTCCGGGCATAAGTTCTACGGGCCGAAAGGTATCGGTGCACTCTATATCCGGCGCGGCGTGCGGATTTCAAATCTGATCCACGGCGGTGCCCAGGAGAGTAAACACCGTGCGGGAACCGAGAATGTCCCGGGCATTGTTGGTATCGGTGCCGCGATTGAGCGGGCTGTCCGCGTGATGCCGCAGGAGTCAGCACGGCTGACTGCTCTGCGGGATCACCTGATTACCGAACTTCTCAAAATTCCGGCGAGTCACTTAAACGGTCACCCGACAAAGCGTCTGCCGAACAATGTGAACATCACGTTTGAGTACATCGAAGGAGAGGGTATTCTGCTGCTGCTCAATATGTTCGGCATCTGTGCATCCACCGGCAGTGCCTGCAACTCTGCTTCCCTTGAACCGTCCCATGTGCTGACGGCGATGGGCGTTCCGCATGAAATTGCCCATGGGTCGGTTCGTCTGACTCTTGGTGAGCTGAACACAGAGGAGGATGTTTCGTATGTTCTGGAAAAACTTCCGGAGATTATTCACAAGCTCCGGTCGATGTCTCCCCTTACCCCTGAGGAGCTGAGATAAATGTACAGTGAAAAAGTTATGGATCATTTCATGAACCCGCGGAATGTGGGTGTCATTGAAGATGCGAATGGTGTCGGCGAAGAAGGAAACCCTTCCTGCGGCGATATCATGAAGATGTACCTGAAAGTTGAGAACGACAGAATTGTAGACGCAAAGTTCCAGACCTTCGGCTGCGGGGCTGCAATTGCTTCCAGCAGTATGGCGACCGAGATGATCAAGGGCAAGACTCTGGAAGAGGCCTGGCAGCTTTCCAATAAAGCGGTTGCAGAAGCGCTTGATGGTCTGCCGCCGATCAAAATGCACTGTTCGGTCCTTGCGGAGGAGACGATTCACAAGGCGATTAATGATTATCTGGTCAAAAACGGCCGGGAACCCTGGGGCGAACCTGCATCGTGTTCCTCCTGCGGTCACGACTGCGACACCTGCGGCGAGTGATCCCGCAGATCTTTTTTCTGCCGTCTATTTTTTCTCTCACTCACTGTCCCGGCACGAACGAAAAAAAAGGAAATTATTCTATTACAATTGCAGGCTTAAACGGCAGTGCCATACGTCCCTTCGGATGTGCACTTGACTCTGCCGCAACAATCTCAACCGCAAGGCCTGACTCCTTCTCCAGGAATGCCTGTGCTGCAGAGAAAATTGCAAACTCATCCACACCTGCGGCAATCGATGCCACAAGCTCCGGCGGCAGACTGTGAATCAGCTTCACCGTCTGGACAGCTGCATCCGTTGCCTCCTTGCCCTTTGCACGCAGATCCGCATCAGCCATTACCGTCTTCACCACATTGCGCTTATCCTCGGCAGCGGCAACGATACCGAACACCTGATGCTTCCATGCCGGTGCCACAAACAGCGTCACTTTCTTTGCTTCGATCTGCACCAGCTTCAGGATCGACTGGATATCTTCAACCGTCCGCAGGAGCAGCTCTTCGGAAACCTCAATGTCCCCGTTTACCAGTGCCGGATCCGCAACCGGCCAGGGAGCAAAGGAAACAAGACCTTCGTGCCCCGTCTCCGCCCACAGCTTCTCTGCGGTATAGGGAATAACCGGAGCCATCAGGCGAATCCATGCGGAAGTAACCTCATGGAGCACAGCCGTACCGCTTGAACCCTCCGGCAGCCGGCGGCGGTACCAGGCAAGATCCGAAACAATACCGTTGTATGCCTCCTGCAAAGCCTGCCGGGTCTGGAACGCCGCAAGCGCCTTCGTAGCCGCATCAATCCGGTGCTGCAGACGGGAGATCAGCCATGCATCAATCGGTGCAGACCCGCTTGCCGAAGAAGCGTCCAGCACCATCTGCCACATGCGTTCGATCTGCTTCTTCACCGACAGAACCAGTTCATTTCTCCAGTCAAAGTCCTGCCACGGCTCCGCACTGCCCACCAGGAACATACGAACCGTATCCGCACCGAACTCGTTTGCCGCATCCTCCAGCAGGAACACATTGCCCTTCGACGACGACATCTTCATGCCGTTCAGAAGACCCATGCCGAACACAACCATACCTTTCGGCTGAAGCTCGTCCGGGAAAATTGCCCGGTGGTGGAACAGCTGGAACGTCAGGTGGTTTGAGATCAGATCCTTTGCACTGAACCGGTAATCGTACGGATACCAGTACAGGAATTCGGAACGAAGCTCTTTCAGAGTAGCCGCATCCACCGGCAGAGCATTACAGTCCCCGATTCCGAGGAAGATGTAATCAAACACCGCAGGCGTCAGCTTCTCCGCATCGATCTTCGTAATCTTGTGGGCGATCGTGTAATACGACATATAGATCGTCGAGTCGGACAGCGGCTCAAACAGCCACTTCGGATCCCACGGTACATGCGTGCCCAGACCCACACGGCGGGTACACGGCCATTCCTTCAGCCAGTCAACTGTGCGCTCAAACTCAGCCCTGACCTCCGGCGGTACCAGTGCCACTTTCGGCAGCTGGGCATGAATCTGCTCCTTCCATGCCGGGTCTGCATAGTTCAGGAACCACTGATCATCCAGAATTTTCACATACACGCGGTTACCGCAGCGGCAGATAACGCGCTTCTCGCTCATATCATGGAAGACAATACTTCCGCGTGTATCCACAAACTCGCGGGTCACATCCTCACGTGCCTGACGCACAGATTTGCCTGCATGCTCACCACAGTTCTCGTTCAGTTTACCTTTGGAAAACTCCGCCGTGTACAGTTCCTGCGTCAGCTCATCCATCCGGGGATCATCCTGATGCGGAATCTTATTGTTCTCTACAATCTCCTGTGCCGGAATCTTTCCGAAGTTGGGGACAGTCACCAGCGGAATGGGGACAATGTCCGTATATTTGCCCTGCTGCTGGAGATCGCGGAGTGCAATGTAATCAAACGGTGCATGTGCCGGAACGCTCATCACCAAACCCGAACCCATATCCGGATCAACAAACGATGCCGGAAGGATCGGCACCGCAGCACCCGAAACCGGATGTGTCGCTGCCTGGTCCACGAGGTCTGCGCCGGAGATCGTACCAATCTCGGTCACCGTGTGTTTCTGCATCCGGAGTTTCTCCGCCGCTTCCCGGCTGATGATCCACTTCTCGCCGTCAACCTCTGCCTTCAGGTACGTAACCTCCGGGTTTGCCCACAGATTCGTCACCCCGAAGATCGTCTCAGGCCGGAGTGTTGCCGTCGGGATAACAAACTCACCGAACGGATACTTCACAAACACGAAATGCATAATCTCTGCCGAGTCACCCTCCAGCAGATCATGATCACCCACCGGCTGATCACAGTTCGGGCAGTACCGTACCGGGTACTCACCTTTGACAACCTTGCCCTGACCATAGATGTGGGAGTACTGCCACTCAATGAACTTGCTGTACTGCGGAATAATCGTCGTGAACCGGCGGCGCCAGTCGATCGAAAGACCAAGCTGTTTCATCACGCGCTCGTACTCATCGGCGAAGTAGTTCACGATCACAATCGGATCCGTAAAGGAATCCAGCGTCTCCTGCGGCACGCGGTAGAGACCGCCGTAGAGTTTCAGGGTCTTTTCATCCTTTTTTGCAATCCGCTTTGCAATACCGAGTACCGGGGCACCGGTAACATGGAATGCCATCGGGAACAGCACCTGCTTCCCCTGCATCCTCCAGAACCGTGCAACCACATCCGGCACGATATAAGTCCTGCCGTGGCCGACATGCATTGCACCGCTCGGATAGGGGAATGCAACGTTGATATAGAACTTTTCCTTGTCTTCTGCGGGATTCGACTCAAAGGCAGGAATCCATGTTTTGCGGATTTCCTGCTCAATTTCACTCATTACGAACTCTTTTGCCAAATTAACCACCTTATGAATATTGTATTGTTAGTCCACCGGACGAATCTTCAGCTCCTCGCCTGCACCGTAGCGGCGGATCATCTCCATGGCGATGCTGCTGTTCCGGGCAAGATGAATCTCGCCGCGTGCATCAACCGTTGCGGTGAACAGGTACTCCTTGCCCGAGAAGAGATCAACGATCTTGTTGCTGTATTCCGGGCAGATGAGCGCGAGCTGCTTTTTCTCACTTCTGATCTTGAATGCACCGGCAGCGGCTGTGCCGGTCGGTGCTGCCGGAGTAGAGACCTCCCGTCCCGGCAGGTCACTTAGCGGGCGGACGTCAATACCGACACCCACTTTACTGACAACTGCGGCAATGTTCTTTCCGGCTTTGCCGATGGCTGCCGGAACATCTGCATCTTCAATATAGACCGCAGCTTTGGTGTCATTGATCATTCTGACGATGATCTCACCTTCGGTGAAGCGGCAGATCTCTTTTTGGATCTCTTTTTCGAGGACGAGCCATGCAGGATTATCCTCGGTGACCTCATAGGTCGGCATAGTATGAATCGGCGGCGGGATATGGGATGCGTCATCCTCGGCGCCATCTTCCACGGGGGAGGATTCCGTCACGGAGGTGGCGGTTGTCTCGACGACCTCTGCGGGAGCTGCATTGATCACCTGCACAGCTGCGGATGATGTCTGCGGCTGTTCTGCAGGGTGAATACCGCCGCCGGAAGTGACGGTAACTTCGCCTTCGTAGCGGAATGCCTCAGCGGCAACAACACCTGTGATAATGTTCGTAAACCGGACAATAGGTCTGACCTGCGGGTCGCCGATTCTTTCAAGTGCTGCAGGTACTCCAAAGACTGTACTGACACTGTACAGATCGGTGATGTCGCCGCTCTTGACAAAGACCACCGTTGCGACGATCTGCGGGATGAGATTGAGGTCCACGAGGCTTGCAAGCCGGATTAATGCATCCGGTGCTGAACGCGCGTGCAGGCCGCCGATGACCCGGATGCCGGAGAGGCGGAGATCGGCGAAGACTGCAAGCTCCTCGGATCTGCGCATTTCGTCAAACACCACGTAGTCGGGCCGGAGCAGGGTAAGCACCTCGCCGGTTGCGGAGATGCTGCCGTCAAGAGCAGTGTACTGGGTGATCTTGTCCGGCACCATGAGGTCGCGCGGCGACTCGATGGTCTTGACAATGTAGTTTTCTGCGGAAAGGTAGGTCGCAATGTTCTGTTCAAGGGTTGACTTGCCCGAACCCGGAGTTCCGACGATGAGCATACCGCCGTTTCCGATGTTCAGCCGTTCTTTGAGTGCGGCTGCATAGTTGTAGGAGTCAAAGGAGACCTCGCGGGTCGGCCGGACGATGGTTATTTCGATACCGTCCGAGAACGGCGGGCGTGTTGTGGTGATGCGCATGGAGCCGATCTGCGATACGGTAACACCCGGCATTTCAACCTCGACAAATCCGTCCGGGTGGCGTTTGGCGCGCTCGAGACACTCCTGTGCAATTGCCCGCAGTTCATATTCGGTTGCGGGTGCATCACGGATAGTGACAAGTTTTGATTCGCGGATTGTTCCTTTGCGGGCGTAGGGCGCGACACGTTCCTTGAGATATACGGCGAAGGTGTTTTCGTCGAAGAATGCATCGATTAACAGCGGGGCAAAGTTGTCGGTGATTTCCGGTCTGAGGAAGACGACGTTGATTCCTTTTGCACGCGCGACCTCGGCCTGGACGTAGTCACTGGTCAGGAACGTTGCATTGTGGGCGATGGCAACCTCCCGGATCATGCTGTCAATCTCTCCCCCACCGGCGAGTTTGACCTGTTCCAGTTTGGGGCGAACGCCTACATATTCAAGATTGATGAGTCCTTCGTCCTTCATTCTGCAAAGCTTCTGTAGTTCTGCGAGGCCGGAGAACCCTATTTCTCTTCCCTGATTGGCCTGTGCTTCGAGTTCGGCGAAGACGGCTTCGGGTATAATTATCGTTGCGCCACGATATTCACCCTGTTCTATGAGGGCGGTGACGCGTCCGTCGATGACGACGCTTGTATCCGGTACGAGTATCATAAAAAATCTACCATTATGTATGGGTTGCCAATATCTTATTAGATCTACTGTATTTTGTGATAGATTTTCTGCGGGTCTTTAAGTAAGGGGAGTATGGTCCTGCCGTCAATGGTACGGAAAAAGCAGCTGAAGTATCCTTCGTGGCATGCACAGCCGGTCTGTTCCACAAGGTAGAGGAGACAGTCGGCGTCGCAGTCAACACGGATCTCGCAGACCTTTTGCAGGTGGCCGGACTCTTCTCCTTTTTTCCAGAGTTTCTGTCTTGAACGGCTGTAGTAGTGGGCAAATCCTGTATCTCTGGTGAGCGCGACGGCTTCGGGGTTTGCGTAGGCAAACATGAGGACGGTCCGGGTTGCGGCGTCCTGAACGATCACGGGAATGAGTCCGCCGTCATAAGTGAGGGAGTCGAGTAAGTCGGCCATTTCTGCTATGTATATGGGCGGGGAGAAAATTAAGGAGTTGGGGCGTGAGGTACTGCTGTGAAGAATATTTTGTTGTTTTTTCTGGAATCTTGTTTCAGAAAGTCCTGTGTGAGCGGGATGGAGGGATTTTTGAAATTTCGTTCTGCCCATTTACAACCCGCCCGCCGGCAATTGTGATTCCTGCTTTGCTTCCCCTGCTAAATCCAGTGCTACGATTTCTCCGGATTATTCACACTTTTTTTAACCTCCCGCCGCTAATACAATATTATGAGCAAGAAAGGTCTCCTGCTGGTCGGACACGGAAGCAGACTGCAGTACAATAAAGAACTGATCACCACCACCGCACAGATGATGGCTGAAAAAACCGATGAATACCTGATCAAATCCTGTTTCATGGAGAACAGCGTCCCGACTGTTCCCGAAGGTCTTGATGCAATGCGCGGAGAAGACTTGGACCTTCTGGTTGTTGTGCCCCTGTTCCTTGCAAAAGGAATCCACGTGCTCCGCGACATTCCGGGGCTTCTGGGTCTGGAGAGCGGGTCCAACCGCGGTGTATTCACGCTCGCAGACGGCAGGGAAATACCGGTTGTGTATGCGGAGCCTATCGGCATTGATCCGCTGCTTGCAGAGCTGATGCTCAAAAATGCAGAAAAAGCAGTAGCTACCCATCTCTGAATTTTCGTATGCGGATACTGGTTCTCGATACAATCCATGGCGGTGCAGACATTGCAGCAGCGTTGCAGCAGCGCGGCGACACCGTTGACGCCGTGGATGTGTACCGGGGAACCGGCGTTCCGGAACAGACCGCCGCTTCCCGCAGCTATGATCTGGTCACCGCCCCCGTGCATCTGACCCCTTCCTACCCGCTGCTGGCAAAAGCGCCCGTGAAAACGCATCATGAAATGGTGCGGGAACTGGTTGTTCCTCCCCGTATTTCTGTTGAGATCACCGGTGCACGCGGAAAAACCACAACCGCGTTTGCTCTGGCGCATCTGATGACCGGAACCGGCTACGGTATTCTGCACACAAGCAGCGGAACGTTCCGGATGCCGGAGTCCGAACTGTTGTGGAGGAAAAGTATTACACCAGCCTCGGTGATTGCAGCATGCACTGCCGCGCGGAACTGCGGGGCCGCGTGGCTGATTGCAGAGGAGTCCGTCGGAGTTGCAGGGTTTGGGACACTGGGAATTCTCACCTCCGCAGATGATTATGCCATTGCGGGAGGTTCAAAAAGCGCGCTTCAGGAGAAGTGCAGAAGTCTTGCGGCATGCAGGACGGTGCTGGTACCGCGCGGCGTGCCGGTACAAATGGGCTGGCAGGTTATCGAAGATCTGGTCAGCGTTGAAGACGATGTACTCTCCTTTGACGGCGGTGAGGTGACCAATCCTCTCCTGACCCTTGCCGGATACCGGGCAGCACTATCGGCGGCGGCGGCGGCGGGTCTGCTGCTCGGACTGCCGGTGGAAAAACTTGCGGATTTTTCCGCGCTTTCAGGGAGGATGCAGCTTTCCGAGAAAAACGGTGTGCCGTTTCTCGACAATGCAAACAGCGGAACAAACGCAGACACTACGATTGAAGCCGCAGCCTACCTGCGCAGAATGCGCCCCGGCAGACAGATCGTGCTGGTGATCGGGATGGAGCATCACGCGGTCTGCGAAGGGTTTCCGGTATCTGAGATCCGCCGGGCGGTTTCTGCTGTCCGTCCCGCACATCTGGTGATCATTGCAGAAACAGATGACTGTGCCGGGCAGTTCCCGGATGCAGACGCGGTCTGCACAACCCTTTCAGAAGCATCCGCCGCAGCTGCTGACCTTGCCAAAAACACCGGAGGTTCTGTCCTCCTCGCGGCAAAAACATGGAGATAATATGACGATGAGATATGTTCAGCCCCGTCCGAGTTCGATTGTTGCAGCATTGTACACGCTGCGGGACCTGGATGTGGATCTTGCGATTCTGCACGGTCCGTCCGGGTGTTCGTTTAAGCATGCCAGACTTCTGGAGGAGGACGGCATCCGTGTTCTGACTACCTCGCTTGGTGACGAAGAGTTCATCTTCGGCGGCCAGCGGCTTCTTGAAGATGTACTCCGGTACGCCGAGGAGGAGTTTGCGCCAAAGAAGATCGCGGTCGTGGGTACCTGCGTCTCGATGATCATCGGTGAGGATATGGAGGCGGCAATTGAGGCGTCCGGTATTTCCACTCCGGCGATTGCGGTGAATATCCATGCGGGATTCCGTGAAAATATTGATGGTGTGATTGCCGCCCTTGAACCGGCGGCGGCGGCAGGCTGGATCAGTTCCGAGGAGCTTGAACGGCAGCGGCGTGTGCTTGCGGCGGCGAATGCCACGGAACGTGCACGCGGGGCTGCCTGCAAGACCTACATTGCACCGTCCCGCGGCGATCTGAAACATGTGGCGGCAGCAGAACTGCTTGCGCTTGCGCGGTCCGGTAAACGCGGTCTTGCGATCATGAACGCAAAGAAAGAGACCGCATACATGTTTGCCGATGAGCTTCTCGCACTGCATGATGCGGTTCCCGATGCAAATATCGGGTATCTGGCAAATCTTGAGGAACGGGGTCTTCCCAAAGTCCGGGGCGATGCTGCGGCTATTCTTGCGCAGATGCGGGAACGCGGAGTAACCCCGGTTCTCTGCGGTGCGCTGGATGAGTACGGGGAGAACGGTACGGCGATTGCCGCAAAGATTGCCGAATCCCATCCCGACTTTATTTTGCTGGTTGGCGTTCCGCATGCGGTCGCGCCCGAAGCCCTCGCCGGTATTACCGTGTTCTCCGTTACGAACGGACCGCGGCAGGTAGCTCCCCTGAAAGAGCAGGGGCATGCTCATGTGATGGTTGAGATCGATCTGCATCCCAAGACGCTGGGCGTCCATGAGATTGTGGAGAGTGAGTTCGGGGCGGTGCTCCGGAGCGTTGCATGAGATCGCTTTTGATCTCAGGTGACCGGTCGGGTGCGGGAAAGACGAGTGTGACGCTTGCAATTGCAGGTCTGCTCGCGCAGGAGTCTGCGGTGCAGACCTACAAGGTTGCTATGGATTATATCGATACGTCGTATCTTGCAGGGGTAACCGGCAGACCGTCGTATAATCTGGATACGTTTGTGCAGACGGCCGAGGAGACGGCGGGCCTGTTCTGCTACGGGTCCGAAGGGGCCGAGTACGGTATTGTGGAAGGCGTGCGGGGTTTGTATGAGGGCGTGGATGCGCTGACCGATGTCGGCAGTACGGCATCCGTTGCAAAAATGTTTGATCTGCCGGTGATTCTGGTGATCAATGCCCGGAGCATTACGCGGAGCGCTGCTGCGCTGGTAAAGGGGTTTGCGGCGTTTGACCCGGATATCAGGATCGAAGGGGTGATTCTGAATAATGTGATGGGTGAACGCCATATCGGAAAGGCAACCAAGGCAGTTGAGCATTACTGCGGGATTCCGGTTCTGGGGGCGGTTCCGCGAAGGCAGGAGATGGAGCTTGCCATGCGGCATCTGGGTCTTGTTCCCTATCGTGAGGGTTCGGATACTGCGGAGTTCCATGACAGGATCTCCTTTATCACGAACGTGATCGGGGAGTATGTGGACATCGACCGGATTCGTGAGACGGCACAGGATCGGACACCCCGTCCGAATGCGGTATGCGGTATGCTGGATACGCAGCCGGACCCTTCAATGCGGATTGCGGTTGCATACGATGAGGCATTTAATTTCTATTACGGGGAGCTGAATGCGGTTTTGCGGAGTCTTGGTGCGGAGGTTGTGCACTTCAGTCCGGTACATGACCGGCTGCCGGAGGCGGACGGATATGTCTTTGGCGGCGGGTATCCCGAGCTGTTTCTGGAGGAGCTGGAACGAAATGATGCGATGCGGGAGGCGGTACAGGAAACAGCGGAGAACGATGTGCCGATCTATGCGGAGTGCGGGGGACTGATGTATCTGACGCGTTCGCTTACGCTTGAGCAGGGATGGCAGGGACGCGACGAGCGTCTTTCCTGCGAGATGTGCGGGGTGTTTGCGGGGGATACGCGGATGCCGGTAAAAAAGGCACTCGGGTATGTGGTCGGGACCGCGTCTTTTCCGGACGGTGAGTTTCTGTTCCGCGGGCATGAGTTCCATTACAGTGGTATTTCGATGGATGCAGGGGTACGGTATGCATACCGGCTTTCCCGCGGTACCGGCATCGCCAACGGACAGGACGGTGCAGTGGTACGCCGGACATTGGGAGCGTATACGCACCTGATGCCGGTGTCGTCACGGGCAATGCTGAAGAGTTTCTTCGGGCTGTAAGTGACGGGGCGGTATGTTCTTTTTGAAAAATGCGGCTGCGGCTGTCTGGGTGTGCAGCACAGGAACAGCTACACGAAAAGAGAACCGGTTTTCTTTTTTCCCGAACTCTTCTGACGAAATTTTTTCCGGGATCACGATCTCCGTAAACGGATTTACGAACAACATCTCCGTCAGGGAATCCTATATATATGGAAATGATTTTTGCAATTTATTTTTGGAAAATAAATCAAGGTTAGTTTATCCAATTACACAATCTGAAAATCTGCGATCAGATCCCGCAAAATGCGCGCCCACTCTGCAAATATGTTTAACCTGTAAATTATATTAATGGAACAAATTGAATTCAGGGGTCTGAACAAAAATCGTACACCCACCGATAACATACAAAAATCACAAAAATCTGGATAGGTATTTATGCCGTCTTTACAGAGGTTATAGTATCCGAGGTTTATCCATGGAAATCAAGTATGTAACCACGACCTGCCCGTACTGCGGTGCAGGCTGTACCTTTAACCTGGTGGTAAAGGACGGCAAGATCTCTGGTGTCCAGCCGTGCCAGCGCGGCCCGGTGAACGAAGGCAAACTCTGCCCGAAGGGAATCTTCGGCTGGGAGTTCATTGTCTCCGAAGACCGTCTGAAGACACCTCTTATCAAAGACAAAGCAACCGGCGAGTTCAAGGCCGCAACCTGGGACGAAGCCCTCGCAGTCATTGCCGAAAACTTCAAGAAATACAGCCCTGAAGAGATCGCAGTCATCTCCTCTGCCCGCTGCTGTAACGAAGACAACTACGCAATGCAGAAGTTCGCAAGAATCGTCTTAAAGACCCCGAACGTTGACCACTGTGCCCGTCTGTGCCACGCCCCGACCGTTGCCGGTCTGAACATGGTCTTCGGCTCCGGTGCTTCGACCAACTCTTTTGACGACCTCGCAATCGCCGACTGTGTCTTCATCATCGGCTCCAACAACTTCGAGGCCCACCCGCTTGCCGGCCGCAGAATCATGCAGGCCAAGGAAAAGGGTGCACACATCATTGTCTGCGACCCGCGTGTCACGCCGACCGCCAAGCAGGCACACCTGCACATCCAGCACTTCCCGGGAAC
The DNA here is from genome assembly GCF_026891935.1 of Methanocorpusculum vombati. NCBI lineage: Archaea > Methanobacteriati > Methanobacteriota > Methanomicrobia > Methanomicrobiales > Methanocorpusculaceae > Methanocorpusculum > Methanocorpusculum vombati. Next base: position 27,743 of record NZ_JAPTGC010000011.1, read on the forward strand.
CGATATCCAGCTCCTCAACTGTCTGATGAAACAGATCATTGAGCGCGGATGGGTTGACGAAGAGTTCGTCAAGAACCGGACCAACGGCTACGAAGAACTCAAAGCCTGTGTCACTCAGGACAAATACAGCATCGAAAACACCTCTGTCGTATGTGGTGTACCGGCAGAAAAGATCGAGCAGGCCCTTGAGTGGCTCCGCGAATGCCAGCACAAGACCGCCTTCGTCCACTGTCTGGGAATCACCCAGCACACGGTTGGTGTCGACAACGTGCGTTCCATCGCATTCGTCCAGACTCTTCTCGGCAACATCGGCAAACCCGGATGCGGTGTCAACGCACTCCGCGGTCAGAACAACGTGCAGGGCTCCTGCGATATGGGTGCACTGCCGAACGTCTACGCCGGTTACCTCAGCGTCATGAACCCTGACCTCGCCAAGAAGGTCGCAGACTACTGGGGCGTTGACGAAGTGCCGAACGGAAAACTCGGTCTGCACATTCCGGAGATGCTCGAAACCTTTGAAGAGCATCCCGACAAACTGAAGTGTCTCTACCTCATGGGTGAGAACCCGGTTATGTCCGACCCGAACTCCAAGGGTGTCGAACAGGCAATGGAAAACTGTGAGTTCCTCGTGGTGCAGGATATCTTTGAGACCGAGACCACGAAATACGCAGACGTTGTTCTGCCAGGTTCCTGCTACGCAGAGGAAGACGGAACCCAGACCAATGCAGAACGCCGTGTCCAGAGATTCAGAAAGGCAGCCGATGCACCCGGCGAGTCCAAACTCGACTGGGAGATCATGAAGATGATCGCAGAGAAGATGGGCTACGGCAAGTACTTCACCTGGGAAACTACCGAGGATGTCTTCAACGAGATGCGCGGTATCACCCCGCAGTATGCAGGTATCACCTACGCAAAACTCGACGGAGACGGTATCCAGTGGCCCTGCCCGACCGAGGACCACCCGGGAACCCCGATTCTCCACATCGACAAGTTCGCCGGTATGCCGGACGGCAAAGCAAAACTTCAGGCAATCGAGCACCGTGCACCTGCCGAAGTTATCGACAGCGACTATCCGATCTGGCTGACCACCGGAGCTACTATCTGGCACTGGCCAAGCGGATCCATGACCCGCAGATGCGAACAGCTTGACCGCGATGCACCAACCGCATGGCTCGAAATGAACCCGGCAGACGCTGCAAAATACAACATTGCAGACGGTGAGAAGGTTATCCTCTACAGCCGCCGCGGTGAGGTTGCCGTCAACGCACGGGTCACCCCGCTTATCAAAGAGGGTGTGTTCTTCATGCCGTTCCACTTTACCGAAGCACGTGCAAACCTCGTTACCAACACGGCATACGATCCGGTATCCCGGACTCCGGAGTTCAAGGTCTGTGCGGTGAATGTGAAGAAGATGGAGGCCTAAAAATGTCAGCAAAAGGCGATATGTACTACGCATGGACCAAGTCCTGCGATATCAAAGGCGAGTGCGGCGGAGCTGTCATCTCCCTCCTGAAGTATGCGCTTGAGAACAAGATTGTGGATGTTGTTCTGACCGTGAAGAAAGGTGTCGATGTCTATGACCCGCAGCCGGTCTTCATTACCAACCCAGCAGACCTTGACTCCTGTGCAGGGTCCCTCCACTGCGGAACGCTGCTTCTGCCAAAACTCATCAAGAAGTACCTGAACGGTGCAAAAGACATCAAAGTCGCCGTCACCTGCAAGGGATGTGATGCAAAGGCGCTCCTGGAACTGGGCAAACGCCAGCAGATCAATCTGGACAATGTCATCTCCATTGGTCTCAACTGTGGCGGTTCCGTCTCTCCGATGCCGGCACGCAGAATGATCCGTGAGAAGTACGGGGTCAACCCTGACGATGTCGTAAAAGAGGAGATCGACAAGGGTAAGTTCATCATCTTCACCAAGGACGGTCAGGAGAAAGGTATCTCGATTGACGAGCTGGAAGAGGAAGGATACGGACGCCGCAAGAACTGCCAGCGCTGTGAGACCAAGGTTCCGCGTCAGTGCGATCTCGCATGCGGTAACTGGGGTGTTATCGGTGAGAAGGCAGGTAAGGCAACCTTTGTTGAGATCTGCTCAGAGAAGGGTGCGATGCTCTTTGATGCAGCACAGAAGGCAGGAGCAATCGATTCCTGTGCACCAGAGGCAAAGGGCCTTGAGATCCGCGGAAAGATCGAGAACGTCATGATCAAGATGGGAAAGAAGGCGCAGGAGAAGCAGTTCGCCGAACTCGGAACCGGAACTGAGAGACTCAACAAGATCATGCAGCAGTCCTCCAAGTGTATCAAATGCTACGGCTGTATTGAGAACTGTCCGATCTGTTACTGTGTCGAGTGTTCGACGAAGAAACCGCACCTGGTCCGCCCGGGAATCATTCCGCCGGACTTCATGTTCCAGATGATCCGCTTTGCCCACATTGCGGACTCCTGTATCAACTGCGGTCAGTGCAGTGAACTCTGTCCGATGGACATTCCGAACTCACTCTATATGCACGCCCAGCAGGTAGAACTTGAAAAGATGTTCGGCCACAAGCCGGGTTACGACATGACGATGCCGGTCCTCTCCTATGCTGAGGAGACCGAGGAACGTGCACGTCTCAATGCAACCGGCTCGGACATGATCTTTGAAAACGTCTTCAAAGAGTAATCTTTCTCACATACTTTTTCCGGACATGTATCCGGGCTGCCTTACGGGCAGACCGGATGCGTCTCCTCTTTTTCACAACAGACAACAAGGTGATACAGAAAATGATTGATAGTTTCATTGAAGGCAACAAGATTTTCCTCGAGAAGGATTTCGAGCGGAAAAAGGATCGGTATATGACTCTGGTCGAGTCCCAGCACCCGACGGTTCTGTGGATCGGCTGTTCCGATTCGCGTGTCAATGCGGAGCGGATTACCCACTGCCGTGCGGGAGAGTTGTTTACCCACCGAAACATCGGCAACATTGTTCCCACGCATGACTGGAACTTTGCAACGGTTCTTGAGTATGCCGTGCGTCATCTTAAAGTCAAGGATATTGTGATCTGCGGTCACTCCGACTGCGGTGCACTCAAGGCACTTGATGCAGATATGACGGGCGATGCCTATATTCCGATGTGGATCAACAATGCCCGTGAAGCCCAGGTCCGGGTTGATGCACGGCTCGGTAAGCCCGCATCAACTCCTGAAGAGAAGGCAGCACGCAAAAAAGAGATTGAGATCGAAAATATCCGTCTCCAGATGGAGCATCTCAGAACCTATCCGCTGGTCACCGATGCGGAAAAGAGCGGGGCTCTGGAGGTGCACGGATTATACTATGATCTGAACACCGGCGTTCTTTCCAGAATTGCCTGAATATTTTACCTCACATTTTTCCGGAACATATCATCCGGCTGCATATCCCAATTGCTTTTGATTTTCCCGGTTCCTGTAACCATTCAGCAACCCTGCCAGAGATGCACCTCCACCTCTTCTCCTGCCTCATGCCCGTCAACTCCTGCCGGTACCCGGAGATACCCGTCACTGTGGACAAGGGTATTCAGCAGCCCTGACTTCCCCAGACATGGTTCCACCGTTCCATCCGGACGGAACTTTACCCGGACCAGATCTTCGCGTCCCCGTTCCGACGGAAAACTCATCGAAAGAACCGCTCTAACAGTCCGCTCCACAGCCGGCTCTCCCGTCATTTTTCGCAGCATCGGGGTCACAAACACCTGCGTAATCATATACACTGAAGCCGGATTTCCCGGAAGTCCAATCACTGGTGTGTCTTTTGCCGTTCCGATGATTAACGGTTTTCCCGGCGCAACCGAGACTCCATGGATCCGTACGGTTCCAAGCTGTGCAATTACCCCTGCCGTCACATCCCGTTCATCCTTTGAACTTCCTCCCGAAACCACCACCAGATCACACTCCTCTGCCGCACGCCGTAATGTCTCGGTCAGTTTTTCGGCCACATCCGGTACAATTCCATAAAATACCGGGATTGCTCCAAAATCACGGAGATACGAGATCAGGAGCGTACTGTTCGCATCCCGAATCTGTCCCGTCATCACCTTTGATGCCGGTGGAACCAGTTCATTCCCGGTCGAAATAACTCCGACCCGCGGCTGCCGCACAACCGGTACCGGATCGATACACAGCGCTGCCAGCCCTCCTACATCCCGCGCAGAAAGAATCGTCCCCTCCGCAAACACTGTTTCTCCTTCAGAAATCACCTCATCCAGCATTTCATTTGACAAAACACTATTTTTTTGCACAACAATCGGCTTTGCAAGCACTCTGCCGCACGCTTTCTCCAGTGGAATCATCTCCTCCGGCAGCCGTTTTGCCATCTCAATCAGTGTCTCTGCTGCTGTCTCCGCCGACACCAGATGTAAAAACCTGGTTGACCTCATAAAAACCTCCCGCATCCTGCATGCGGGTACAAAATTATCCCGGATATCTCACGCATTATACCTAACAAAATCGTTTACAAACCACATAATAGTTAGTATCTGCCATGCCTCACCGCAACAACAGATTTTATATGGAAAAAAACGTAGAATATCTCACCGTGAGAGACAGCATTCTTACCGAGCGCCAGAAGACCGTTCTCCAGTGCCGAAAGATGGGAATGACCCAGCAGCAGATCTCTGAAATGCTTCAGACGAACAAATCCAATATCAGTCTCATCGAAAAATCTGCGCTCAAAAATGTCCGCATGGCAAAAGATGTCCTTGAGTTCGTGTACTCCATGGATGCCATTCACATCTGTGTTCTCAAACGGGGAACTGATATCAATCACGCGCCCCAGACTCTGTATGAAGCAGCCCAGCCGCTCGGCATCAAAATTCAATACGACATCGGTGCGCTTGTTACCCAGATTCGCATCGCTGTTCCGGAAAAACTCCGTGATGCAACCGTTCGATCCGACATTCACATCTACCTCAACGAAACCGGTATTCTCTACATAGGATAACCCAATGGACCTGAAGTATGTTCCCACCACCTGCCCCTACTGCGGGACGGGATGCAGTCTCTATCTCGTCGTACGGGACGGCAGAGTTGTCGGGGTCGCTCCATCTACGCGCTCTCCCGTTAACGAAGGCAAACTCTGTCCCCGCGGCATGTCTTCCTGGAAATTCATCAACAGCCCCGACCGCCTGACCCGCCCCCTTATCCGCAAAGACGGCACTCTCGTTCCTGTCTCCTGGACCGAAGCTGTGTTGTTGATCGCCGAGCGGTTCCGGCACTACCGTCCCTCCGAGTTCTGTGTTCTTTCTTCGCCGAGGACGTCCAACGAAGACAACTATGTTATGATGAAGTTTGCCCGGGGTGTTCTGAAAACCAACCATATCGATCACTGCGAACGGCTCTGTCATGCTTCCATCGTTGAACCACTCGCGGACTCCTTCGGGTGTCAGGCGATGACCGGCAGCATCCCTGATCTCTCAACTGCCCGGACGATCTTTGTCATTGGTTCCAATGCCTTCGCTCAGCATCCGCTGATCGGCCGCCGGATCGCACTCGCCCAAAAACGCGGCGCGACCTACATCTGTGCCGACCCCCGGCGCACCTTCACCGGCGAAGGAGCGGATCTTTCTCTTCAGTTCCATGCAGGGACCGATGTCCTGCTCCTCAACGGCATCATGCAGGAAATTCTGCAGAACGGATGGGAAAACACTGCCTTTATTGCGGAACGTACCCGGGGATTTGCCGAGTTCAAAAATATCATCATGGATCCTGCCTATTCGGTTTCCGCTGTTTCCGCAGCGACCGGAGTTCCCGAAGACCACATTAGACGCGCGGCATTCCTCCTTGCCCAGCCGGACTGTATTGTCATCTACTCAACCGGCATCACCAAACAGGGGGACAGTGCGGCAAATATCCACAGTATCGCCAATCTCCAGCTTCTGACCGGAAATATCGGCCGTCCGGGAACCGGTATCAATCCTCTCCGCGGTCAGAACAACATTCAGGGTGCCTGCGACATGGGGGCACAGCCGTTCTATTTCACCGGCTATCAGCGTGTTGACGATGCAGTTGTCCACAAAAAATTCACCGATGCCTGGCAGTTCCCCGACGGTATTGCCCCTGCTATCTGCGGTTATGAAATCACGGAAATGATGGATACCCTGATCTCCGGCAGTGGCGAACTCAAAGCCATGTATATTATGGGTGAAAACCCTGTCCTCTCTGATCTTGATATAAACCATGCAAAAGCAGCCCTGACCAATCTTGAGTTTCTCGTTGTCCAGGACATTTTCTTCAACGAAACCTGCGAGTTTGCTGACGTCGTGCTGCCTGCAGTCTGCTTTGCCGAACGCGACGGTACGCAGACCAGTACCGAACGACGGATACAGCGGTGGCACAGAGCAGCAACCCCGCCGGGTGAAGCAAAAGCCGACTGGCGAATCATCGCTGACATCGCCGCAGCGCTTGGCTATGCGGATCAGTTTCCCTGGTCCTCTTACGACGAAATTTTTACCGAGATTGCCTCACTCACTCCTCAGTATGCAGGCCTCGATTACGACAGGCTTGAGACTCCGGACGGTATGCAGTGGCCGTGCCCCACTGCCGTTCATCCCGGAACTCCGCATCTGTACACCGACCGGTTCGCAACCGCCGATGGTCTTGGCATCTTTCTTCCTGCTGTGTGGCATTCTCCTAGGGAAACCACTGATACAGAATACCCGTTCAGATTTACCACCGGCCGCTGCATCTTCCACTGGGATACCGGGACAATGGCACGCAAAAGTACCAGTACCGGAGAATCAGGCTGGGTCGAGATCAACAGTACCGACGCCGGACGGCTTGGTATTGAATCCGGCGATCCGGTCCGCATTATTACCCGCGACAGCGCAACCTCTGCCGTTGCCCGGGTCACCACGGAAATTCTGCCGGGCACCCTCTTCATGCCATCGCACTATGTTGAGTTCGAGACCAGAGAACTTGTACAAAACACGGTAACCGGTCGTGATGCAGGCAGCCGGCCTGCAAAAATTGAAAAAATTAGGTAAAACAGCCAAACATACAGTGGCGCAGTTTTATTCCTTCCTTGTTGCAGTATTCTCCCAGAGATGCCGGTTCAATCCCGTATTTTTTGCAGATGGCCTGTGCCTTCGGGCAGGTTATCTCTGATCCTATCTGCTCAGCGGTAAATGCTGCGCGGATTTGTTCCTCAGAACTGGTTGCCATGGGAATATCGTAGGAGTTTCTTCGCTATATTGTTCGCGGTTTTCTCCAGCACGCCAGAACAACGGAGAATTTCCTTGCCGGAAATCACATCTGTTTGACAATCAGTGTCGTCTAATGACATCATGTTAAATGTCCACGTCATTGTTAATTTAATCAACTATACTCCTTTTATCTCAGAAGTGACATATGAAATATCCTGATGAAGAAAGTATTACCTGTGTTTGGTATGGTTCTTCTGATTGTCGCAGTTATCCTTACTGCCGGGTGTGTGGGCACTCCGGGCGAGGAAACCGGCACTCAGACTGCAACTCCGACCGCAACCACGACTGCAACTCCGACCGCGACCCCCACCACCGGGGCAGCGCCGGACCAGCTGAAGATCGCAACCACTACGTCCCTGTATGATACCGGTCTTCTCGACTCTGTGCAGGACTATTATCTGAAAACCTATAACGTTGATCTCCTGATCACGTCCCAGGGAACCGGTAAGGCAATCCAGTCCGCAAAGAACGGCGATGTTGATGTCCTTTTAGTCCACTCCCCGTCTCAGGAAGCCGCATTCATTGATGAGGGCTATGGTGTCAACCACCGCGGTATTGCCTACAACTACTTCCTGATCGTCGGCCCCGAGTCCGATCCGGCAGGCATCAAAGGCATGACTCCTGAGGAGGGTCTCACCAAGCTGAAGAACCTTGGCGAGTCCGGTGAGAGCAACGTTATCTTCGTTTCCCGCGGTGACAACTCCGGAACCCACTCTGCAGAGAAGAACATCTGGAAGGCAGCAGGCTTCAACTATACTGCAAACATCAGCGGCAACCCGGGTACCTGGTACGTTGAGACCGGTTCCGGTATGGGCGACACTCTGACCGTTTCCGGCCAGAAGCAGGCATACACCCTGACCGATGAGGCGACGTTCCTGACCTACAAGAAGAACAACGACCTCCAGCTTGTTCCGATCATTGATGAAGGCGAGTCTCTTCTGAACCGCTACACCGTCATGACCATCAACCCGGAGAAGTATTCGAACACGAACGTGAAAGCTGCAACCGACTTCACCAACTGGCTCATCTCCAAAGAGGGTCAGAAATTTATTGGTGACTACGGTACCGAGACCTACGGCAAATCCCTGTTTGTCCCGATGAGCTCTCTTGCAGACAGCACGGTTCCGCCGTTCAGCATCGACTGTACCACGCCGGTGACTGTTCCGACCGTTGCAACTGCATAAATCCCCACTTATTTTTTTCTTTTTCCGGCAACTGTGTGTGGTGAGCAATGGACGACATCGTTAACGGTATCATCGAAGCATTTCAGCTGATCATTACCATGGACCATGAGGTCATGGAGATCGCCCAGCGAAGTCTGACCGTCTCAATGGAGGCAACGATCATTGCCGCCCTGATTGCAATCCCGCTTGGTGCGGTTATTTACTACTTTTCGTTCCGGGGGAAACGGATTGTGATTGGAACGATTCAGACCCTGTATGCACTGCCGACGGTTCTTGTCGGTCTTTTGGTGTATCTGCTGGTCTCCAATGCCGGGCCGCTTGGAATGTTTCGGATGTTGTACACGACGAACGCGATGGTGTTTGCGCAGATACTTTTGATCATTCCGATCATTGCCGGTCTTACAATTGCCGGACTTTCCAGTCTTGACAAAGAGATGAAGTACACGATTCAGTCGCTGAACGCGAGTGCGTTTCAGGCGATTGTCACGCTTTGCCGTGAAGCAAAGTTTGCGATTCTTTCCGGCGTTATGCTCGCGTTCGGCCGGGCAATTGCCGAGGTCGGTGCGGTGATGATGGTCGGCGGCAATATCCGCCACTTTACCCGCACTCTGACCACGGCAATCTCGCTGAACACATCAATGGGCGAGTTTGCAACCTCCATTGCGCTCGGTATTATTTTATTGTCCATTGCACTGATCGTGAACTTCGGTATGAATCTGATTCAGACCCGTCATATGGGAGGAGAAAAGGATGTCTGAAGAACCAGTACTGTGTCTTAACCGCATCAGCCGGATTTATGGAGAAAAACACGCTCTTGAAGAGGTAAGCCTGTCAGTTTCACGGGGGGAGGTTCTTGCGGTGATTGGTCCTTCGGGTGCAGGTAAAAGTACTCTGATGCGTATCTGTGATATGCTTGAGGAGCCGAGCTCCGGTGAGGTTATGCTGTTTGGTACGCCGGTCACAAAGAAAACCCGCAAATCTCTTCGGGAACGGGTGGGTATTCTGTTCCAGAAGACGGTGCTGTTTGACCGCAGCGTTACCGATAACGTGGGGCTTGGCCTGAAGTATCATGGTTGTTCTCCTGATGAAATCCGCAGACGTACCGCTGCATGCCTGAAAAGTCTGGGGATGGAGGAGTACGGATGCCGGAATGCCCGGACCCTGTCGGGCGGGGAAGGTCAGCGGATAGCCTTTGCCCGTGTACTGCTGACCGGTCCGGATCTGCTTCTGCTTGATGAACCGACGGCGAATCTCGATCCTCTTGCAACGAAGATGCTGGAGGATATGATCCGTTCCGAGAATGCGGTACACAACACGACCATTATTCTCAATACCCATGATCAGAGCCAGGGCATGCGGCTCGCCGACCGGGTTGCAGTCCTGATGAACGGCAGAATTGTGCAGACAGGTACGCCGGACGAGGTGTTTTATCATCCTGCAACTGTTGAGGCAGCCCGTTTTGTCGGGTTTCAGACACTAATTGAGGGGACGGTGCTGACTGTTGCGGAAGGTTGTGCCACGGTCAAAACCGATGCCGGTCTGATCCGTGCACCTGCAGGGTTCGCCTGTCCGGGAGATACCGTAACGGTTGCGCTCCGCAGCGAAGAGATCACCGTTTCCCTTTCCGATGCCGACATCCCGGATTTGAGGGAAGGTGTCTCCGGCACGGTCTGTTCGGTCAGAAAACTCGGGCCGGTGATTGAGATTATTGCCGACTGCGGCGTTTTGATCACTGCCCTGGTTCCTGCCCGTCATCACATTGCCGATGTTTTTGCCACAGGAACCCGGGTACGGCTTTCCTGGCAGTTTTCTCTGGTGCATCTGATTCCTGCTGTTGTCAAATAGAGACTTGTGCGCGTTTCGGATGAAAACCTGTAAACTTCCCTTTTTTCGGATTCTTGTTTATCTGGTAATCATGATTGATTTACTCACAAGATCTCTGTCTGCTTTGTTAATTTATTTTTATGTAAATTGGGTAAAAGTAATGAAAAGTAATTGATTGATACCCGTCCGAAGCTATATACGTGGACTTTGGCAACCTATGTATTGACTATACGCTTACCAGCGTTAGTTATGTCTCCTGATAGGAGCATGGAGCAGTCATCAACAGCGGTCTTTCGGACTTTCAACTTGGCACGTTGTCCATGCGGTAACAGATACCACATGCATCAAAGTTCTGTGGACATGTTGATATGCGGGTCGATGGTAATCGTCGGGATGATAGCCACAACTACAGAAGCCTCGAACGGGAAGTGAGTACTCTGTAACTCATGGGTGAAAAATATATCGACAATATCCCATCATACCCAACAGCAGAGGATAAAACCGGTCACTAAACCGGTTCTGTCCTTTCGCTCCAGTCAAAATGTATGTTGATACCGCTGCAACTGGAACTGTTTCCGGGTAGATAAATTCGTTTTCTGCTTCCCGCATCAATGAGACAACGATGATGTTGTGCCAGATCCCAAGCCCGGGGAATCCGTCTTTTGCAGTTTTATCGTATCAGTCGTTACTGCATTTTGAACATATCTCTCGTACAAACTCTCCGGAGAGGATGATTTACTTGACAAAAATAACCGTAAACCTGATTACCGGCAGGACAATCCAACAGGGTGTCTCTATGGAAGCAGGCAAGGAAAAAGAGGATTACATGAAATCCTGCGGCATTATTGAGCTGGACGCAGCTGATATTGCCCAACTTGGCATCTGGAAGAACAGCAATGTCAGAGTCTCAAGCGACTTCGGCAGTGTTGTGGTCAAAGCCATTCCGACAACCCAGGGACCGCATCCGGGTCTTGCCTGGATTCCGATGGGACCCTGGGCCAACATGGTGGTTGACACAAATACCTACTCAACTGGTATGCCGACCTTCAAAGGAACCCGTGTTACAGTCGAACCTGCCGAGGAAGAGAAAGTGCTCAGTTCCATCGATCTGGTACTTTCTGCCTGCGGTGATAAGGAGTGAGTTCTATGACGAAACTGGTAACCGATATTATCTGCCCGTTCTGCGGGACGTTGTGCGACGACATTGAGGTCGAGGTCAGCGATGACGGAAAGAAGATCCTCAAGGTGATGAACGCCTGTGCTATTGGTGCGGAGAAGTTTCTGCACGCCCAGTCTCCGGACAGAATTGTCCGTCCCCGCATGAAGCAGGAAGACGGCAGCTGGAAGGAGATCACCTATGACGAAGCTGCGAAATATACTGCAAAGATTCTGTGCGATGCGAAAAAACCGCTGATGTACGGCTGGTCCTCAACCTCCTGCGAAGCCCAGGCAACCGGTCATATGGTTGCCGAGCTGGTCGGTGGTATTGTGGACAACACGGCAACCGTCTGTCATGGTCCGTCCCTGATTGCGGTGCATGATGTGGGTATTCCCTCCTGTACACTCGGGGAGGTCAAGAACCGTGCTGACCGTGTTATTTTCTGGGGCTGTAACCCGGCGCATGCCCACCCCCGCCACATGTCCCGGTATTCCATCTTCAGCCGCGGCTTTTTTACGACGAGAGGATCGAAGAGCAGAAAGGTCATTGTGGTCGATCCGCGTCCGACTGATACTGCATCAGTTGCCGATTATCACGTGCAGGTTGAGCAGGGCCGTGACTATGAACTGCTTGATGCGATGCGTGTTGCCTTACAGGAAGGTCCGCTGCCGGAGACTGTTGCCGGTGTTCCCAAAGAAAAGATCTATGAACTTGCCCGTCTGTTAAAGAGCGGCCGGTTTGTCACCATCTTCTTCGGTATGGGAGTGACCCATTCTCTTGGGAAAAATCACAACATCGACATTGCCATTGCTCTGACGTCTGACCTGAACAAATACACCAAAGCTGCCATCATTCCGATGCGGGGTCACTATAACGTTACCGGTTCCGGACAGGTGCTCGGCTGGCAGTTCGGGTTCCCGTTCTGTGTGGATCTCTCCCGCGGCTTTGCCCGTTACAATCCGGGTGAGAGCAGCGCCAACGATCTCCTGATGCGCGGCGAAGTGGATGCAAGCTTTGTGATCGGCAGTGATCCGGGTTCCCACTTCCCGTTCAAGTCGGTCAAAAAGATTCACGACCTCCCCTCGGTTTGTATCGATCCCCATATGACGCCGACCGTGGCCGTTTCCAAATGCCATGTACCGGTTGCTCTGGTCGGTATTGAGATTGGCGGCTCCTGCTACCGTATGGACAATGTTCCGATTGAATCACGCAAAGTCGTTGACCCGCCGGCAGGAATGCTGACCGACGCTGAGTTCCTCGAACTGGTGCTCGCTGAGGTTAAACGCATCAAAGGAGTTGCAGCATGACCGAAATTCTGATCAAAAACGGATTCGTCTTCGATCCCGTTCAGGGAATCAACGGCGACAAAAAAGATATTGCAGTCAAGGACGGCGTCATTGTGGAGTCTGTCTCCAGTGCTGCAAAGGTGATTGATGCCTCCGGTATGACCGTTATGGCCGGTGGCGTGGATATTCACTCCCACGTTGCCGGAGCAAAGGTCAATGTCGGACGGAACTTCCGGCCTGAGGACAAACTTCAGGCGGTCTATGAGCCTGCACGCGGTGTCCGCCACATGGCCGGCGGTAACTCGGTGCCGACGGTGTTCAAGACCGCATACAAGTATGCCGATATGGGATACACTACGGTTATGGAGGCTGCCATGCCGCCGCTGTATGCCCGTCACACCCATGAGGAGATGCGGGATACCCCGATCATTGACCAGGCGGCACTTCCGCTGTTCGGTAACAACTGGTTCATCCTTGAGTACCTGAAAAACGGCGAGATGGACAATGCAACCGCCTACATCTCCTGGCTTCTGCGCAGTACCAAAGGCTACGGCATTAAGTGCGTGAACCCCGGAGGAACCGAGGCATGGGCATGGGGTCTGAACTGTATGACCATCAACGATCCTGTCCCGTACTTTGAGATCACCCCCAAGGAGATCGTTGCCGGTCTGATTGCTGCAAACGAGGCGCTGCATCTGCCGCATTCCCTGCATCTGCACGGCAATAATCTTGGCAATCCCGGTAACTACCAGACAACTCTCGATACCCTGAAGATTGCCGAGGGCTTTAAGCCGAACAACAACTTCGGCCGTGATCAGGTTCTGCACCATACCCACATTCAGTTCCACTCCTACGGCGGAACAACGTGGGCGGACTTTGAGTCCAAAGGTGCGGAGGTCATGGATTACATCAACAAGAATCCGCAGCTGACCTGTGATATCGGCTTTGTTACGCTGGACGAGACGACAACGATGACCGGTGACGGTCCGTTCGAGTACCACTTAAACGCCCTCAACCACCTCAAGTGGGCAAACACCGATGTTGAGGTTGAGTGCGGTTCCGGTATTGTGCCGTATGTGTACAGCAAAGACATCTATGTCTGCGGCGTGCAGTGGTCGATCGGTCTGGAGATGGCGCTCCTTGCAAAGGATCACATGCGCTGTTATCTGACCACCGACCACCCGAATGCAGGTCCCTTTACCCGCTACCCGCGTGTGATGAAGTGGCTGATGAGCGAGAAGGCACGGGATGAAGTCTTTGCCTCGATGAAGAGCGAGGACAAGGTCCGCGACAGATCGACGCTGGGCGGTATTGACCGTGAACTGACGCTCTACGAGATTGCGATGATGACCCGTGCAGGAACTGCAAAGGCTCTTGGTCTTGGCGGCAGACTCGGCGGTCTTGTACCCGGAATGCAGGCGGATATTGCGGTGTATCCGTACAATCCGGAGACGGAGTCCGATCCTGAACAGATCGAACGGGCATTCTCCAATGCGAAGTACCTGATTAAGTCCGGTGAGGTCATAATCAACGACTCCGAGATTGTCAGTAACGGCAACAAGCAGACCTACTGGGTTGATGTCAAGACGAATGCAAGCCCCCAGGTTGAGCACGACCTCACCGAGATGTTCCGGAAGTACTACACGGTCAGCGAACGGAATTACGAGGTCGAGGAGAAGTCCTTTATGAAGAATCCGAGCGTCATTGCGATTGACGCAACACTGTGAGGCGGAATCCATGAATACTGTAACTATTACCATTACAAAACAGCCGGAGCTGTTTATTGAAGCCGAGTGTTTTACGCCGGATGCAATAGCAGGCAAAACTGCAGAGCAGATTGCCGAACTGCCGGTTTATATCGGCAGAACGACCGAGAAGGTCGGTGACTACTTTACGGTTGAGGGCAATGCCGGTGAGACTGCGGAGGATACGAAGCTGGTTATCTCAGGCGATCTTACCCGCGTGAAGTACATCGGATCGAAGATGTCCGCAGGTGAAGTTGTCATCAACGGTGATGCGGATATGTACGTCGGTGCATGGATGACCGGCGGAAAGATCACGGCAAACGGCAGCATCGGCCACTTTGCGGCAACGTCTATGGCGGGCGGCGAGATTGTCGTGAACGGCAATGCCGGGAACTATCTGGCAGCATCTTACCGCGGCGACTGGCGTGGTATGAAGGGCGGAAAGATCACGGTGAACGGTAATGTCGGTTCCGACTGCGGTACGTTCATGCTCGGCGGCGAGATCATTGTCGGCGGCAACATTGATGTACACGTAATGACCCATGCGGACGGGGGAAAGATCGTTATCCTCGGTAATGCAAAGAGCCGGCTTGGTGGTCAGGCTTCCCGCGGTGAGATGTATGTGTTCGGCACCGTTGATGTGATGATGCCGGGCTATGCATATGCCCGTGACGAGGAGCTTGAGGTCTGCGGTACGAAGGCGGTGTTTGCTGTCTATAACGGAGATCTCGGTGAACGTCATCCGACCCGGAAGGGCGAGACGGTGTATGCAAAGCTGTATCTGAAGAAGTAATATCTGCTTCTTCTCCTTCTTTTTTGTGATTATTTTTTTCGGAAACAACCTGGGAAAACCGGATATCTTCATGCGCCGGCAGATATGTATCCCGCCGGTTGCTGCGTGCCGCACGTTGGGTCCAAACCCACCGTTAATCTACAAAACACCCTGATTTTCTGCGCGAATTTCTTTCGGGTGCGGAACCGGCAACGGACGGGGAAAATACAAAAAACATTTACAAATTTGGTTCGTCATCCCAATTAACTAAACTCGCCTGAATGAAGATGTGTGAGTAAACTAAACCAAATTTATTTTCATGATTTTTACTTAACATTCACCAACCTTAATATGTCCCGTTTGAAACCTTTACTGTAGATGAGGTTTTGAAAAATGACGGACCTGAAATTTGTTCCGACAACCTGTCCCTACTGTGGAACAGGTTGTTCCTTTAACCTCGTTGTCAAAGACGGCAAAGTCGTGGGCACTGCCCCTTCCCAGCGGTCTCCTGTCAACGAAGGCAAACTCTGTCCGAAAGGCATGTACGCCTTTGAGTTCATCAACTCGCCTGACCGGCTTACCCACCCGATGATTCGCAAGAACGGTGAGCTTGTTCAGGTATCCTGGGATGAGGCAACGACGTATATTGCAGAGAATCTGAAGAAGTACAAGCCGTCGGAGCGCTGTGCTCTTTCCTCTGCCCGTGCTTCCAACGAGGATAACTATGCAATGATGAAGTTCGCCCGTGGTGTGTTAAAGACGAACCACATCGACCACTGTGCACGTCTGTGCCACTCTTCAACGGTTGCCGGTCTTGCCGGTTCCTTTGGTTCCGGTGCGATGACCAACAGCATCCCCGACATTGCCGAGGCAAAGTGTGTGTTCATTATCGGTTCCAACACGTTTGAGCAGCACCCGCTGATCGGACGCCGTGAGGTTATGGCAAAGATGAACAACGGCGCAAAGTACATCTACGCCGACCCCCGCCGTACCCACACGAGCAGCCCGGCGGATCTGTTCTTACAGTTCCACTCAGGAACGGATGTGGCTCTCCTGAACGGTCTGATGCAGATTATCATCAAGAACGGCTGGGAAGACAAAGAGTTCATTGAGAAGCGTACCAAAGGCTACGAAGATCTCAAGAAGATTGTGATGAAGGAGGAGTACTCCGTTGAAAACGTCGCCAAGATCACCGGTCTTGATCCCAAGGACATTGAGACGGCAGCAGACTGGATCGCTAACAACGGCCCGACTGCTCTGATCTACTCGATGGGTATTACCCAGCACACGGTTGGTGTGGACAATGTGCACGCCTGTGCAAACCTGCAGATGCTGACCGGCAACCTCGGAAAGCGCGGTGCAGGTGTGAACCCGCTGCGTGGCCAGAACAATGTGCAGGGTGCCTGTGATATGGGCGCACTGCCGGTGAACTTCAGCGGATACCAGAAGGTTACCGATCCTGCAAACCACAAGAAGTTTGAGGATGCCTGGAAGTTCCCTGACGGCATCGCTCCGGCGGAGAACGGTTACGAAGTCACCATCATGATGAACGTCTTAACCGACAACCCCGGCGAGCTGAAAGCCATGTACATCATGGGTGAGAACCCGCTTCTGTCCGATCCGGATATCAACCACGTGAAAGAGGCATTTGAGAACCTTGAGTTCGTTGTGGTGCAGGATATTTTCTACAATGAGACCTGTGAGTACGCGGATGTGATTTTACCTGCGGTCTGCTATGCAGAGCGTGACGGTACCCAGACCAACACGGAACGCCGTGTCCAGCGCTGGCACAAGGCAGCGGACGGACCGGGAGAGGCAAAGTACGACTGGGAGATTCTGTCGATGGTTGCAGCCAAGATGGGCTATGCGGATCAGTTCGCCTGGAAGTCTTCCTCTGAGGTCTTTGACGAGATTGCCGAGGTTACCCCGCAGTATCACGGTATGAGCTATGCACGTCTGGAACAGGCAGACGGTCTGCACTGGCCGTGCAAGACTCCGGAGGACCCCGGAACCCCGGTTCTGCACACGCAGAAGTTCCTGACTGCGGACGGTCTTGGAGTGTTCTTCCCGGCAGACTGGCAGCCGCCGGCAGAGGTTCCGGATGATGAGTATCCGTTCCAGTTTACGACCGGACGCTGTCTGTTCCACTGGCACACGGGTACGATGACCCGCAGATCCGAGACACTCGACAAAGAGGTTCCGACCGGCTGGATTGAGATCAACTCCGAGGACGCAGCGGCACTGGGCATCCACGACGGTGAGATGGTTCGTGCTGTTACCCGCCGTGACGGACTCACGGTTACTGCAAGAGTTACCCCGACGATTAAGAAGGGAACCACGTTTATGCCGTTCCACTTTATCGAGTGCCCGGCAAACCTGCTGACCCACAATGCACTGGACCCGGTCTGTAAGATTCCGGAGTACAAGGCATGCGCTATGAGACTTGAAAAGATTACGGAGGCCTGAAAATGTCAGCAAAAGGCGATATGTTCTATGCATGGGCTAACCAGTCCGCATGCCCGGTGAAGGGTGAGTGCGGCGGTGCGGTTACGGCAATTCTCTCGTATATGCTTGACAACAAAGTTGTTGATGCAGTGCTGACGGTTACCAAAGGCCGTGACCTGTATGAGGCAGTCCCGGTTCTGGTTCACACGTCCGAGGAGCTGAAACAGACTGCCGGGTCTCTGCACTGCGGTACGGTTCTTCTGCCGAAGCTGATTAAGAAGTATCTTGATGGTGCCCGCGAGATGAAGATCGCAGTTACCTGCAAGGGCTGTGATGCAAAGGCAATGTACGAGCTTGCAAAGCGGAATCAGATCAACATGGACAATATCTTCATGATTGGTCTGAACTGCGGCGGTTCGGTGTCGCCGGTTACGGCACGCACGATGATTGCCCAGAAGTACGGTCTGAACCCTGATGATATCGTGAAAGAGGAGATCGATAAGGGTCAGTTCATTGTGATCACGAAGGACGGTGAGCACAAAGGCATCTCGATTGAGGAGCTGGAGGAGCAGGGTCTTGGCCGCAGAACGAACTGTCACCGCTGTGAGACGAAGATTCCGCGCCAGGCGGATCTTGCCTGCGGTAACTGGGGTGTCATCGGCGAGAAGGCCGGCAAAGCAACGTTTGTTGAGGTCTGTTCGGAGAAAGGTGCGGCAATTTTTGATGCAGCGGCAAAGGCCGGTGTCATTGAGACGTCTGCACCCGAGGCAAAGGGTCTTGAGATTCGCGGTAAGATCGAGAACGTGATGATCAAGATGGGGAAGAAAAACCAGGAGAAGCAGTTTGCAGCTCTTGGTACCGGAACCGAGCGTCTGAACTATATCATGGCAGAGTCGAGCCGTTGCATTAAGTGTTACGGCTGTATTGAGAACTGCCCGATCTGCTACTGTGTGGAGTGTTCGACGAAGAAGCCGCATCTGGTGCGGCCCGGACGGATTCCGCCGGACTTTATGTTCCAGATGATCCGCTTTGCCCATATTGCGGATTCCTGTATCAACTGCGGTCAGTGCGAGGAGCTGTGTCCGATGAACATTCCGAACTCGCTCTTTATGCATGCACAGCAGGTTGAGCTGGAGAAGATGTTCGGTCACAAACCGGGTTACGATATGACGATGCCGGTTCTCTCCTATGCTGAGGAGACGGAGGAGCGTGCACGTCTGAATGCGACCGGGTCTGATATGATCTTTGACAATGTGTTTAAGGAATAATTTTTCCGAAAACAGCTGCAGGATAAACCTCGCGGGGGCGTTCGGATCGTCCCCCGAACTTTTTTTTGAAAAAACGGAGATGAGTACCTATGATTGATAGTTTTATTGAAGGCAACAGGATTTTCCTCGAGAAGGATTTCGAGCGGAAAAAGGATCGGTATATGACTCTGGTCGAGTCCCAGCACCCGACGGTTCTGTGGATCGGCTGTTCCGATTCGCGTGTCAATGCGGAGCGGATTACCCACTGCCGTGCGGGAGAGTTGTTTACCCACCGAAACATCGGCAACATTGTTCCCACGCATGACTGGAACTTTGCAACGGTTCTTGAGTATGCCGTGCGTCATCTTAAAGTCAAGGATATTGTGATCTGCGGTCACTCCGACTGCGGTGCACTCAAGGCACTTGATGCAGATATGACGGGCGATGCCTATATTCCGATGTGGATCAACAATGCCCGTGAAGCCCAGGTCCGGGTTGATGCACGGCTCGGTAAGCCCGCATCAACTCCTGAAGAGAAGGCAGCACGCAAAAAAGAGATTGAGATCGAAAATATCCGTCTCCAGATCGAGCATCTCAGATCCTATCCGCTGGTCGCCGACGCAGAAAAGCGCGGTGCTCTGGAGGTGCACGGATTATACTATGATCTGAATACCGGCGTTCTTTCCAGAATTGCCTGAATATTTTTGATCACATTCTTTTTTTCGAATATCTCTTCCGATTTTCGTAGGCATGCAGTAATTCTGCCGGAGATGTACTTTCACTTCATCTCCTGTTTCAGATCCGTTTCTGGGTGTCCGTGTTATTGTCTGATGAGAGGGTTAGTGCGCAGTGCTCAGTGCGCAGGGGGATGCTGCGCGAAGGAGGAGAGGGGGAACATCTCCCTCATTTCCTCTGCAGTTTACGTGTTTTTCCTAATGATCACTAACAAGCATCTGTGAATATATTTATACAATTAATTACAAATATGTTACACGAGAGTATTCCACGGAGCACAAACATCAGGAATAAAATAGAGTATGCGGGATTTTTCAGCACGGTGTCTGTTGGTACAGTGGCCTGCGCACTGAGCACTGAGCACTGAAAAATACATCATTTGGGATTCAAGAAATGTTGTGGCATGTTTCTCCAGAAATTCCTCCAAACAGGTCAGTCCCCCTACTTTTTTGGAAATTTTTCCGGTAATCCCCGGAATTATGGAGCAGCAGCAACGGCATAGATTGTGTAATGCCGCAACGTGATTGCGTCAGGATTTCCGGAAGCTGCGGATCCAAAGTATTGTTTATCGTTTTCCTGCGCACGGCGGACGGCCTGCATACAGCGGCAGGTTCTTTCCAAGCAGTCTGACCGCCTCCTCCGGAGTATCTACGCCGAAGATCCGGTCATCAGGGATCTCCGGACACCGGTTTTTATCATCAAGCTTTTTGTCGGCAACAACCGCGCTCCAGTCCGCAAACGTGTCGGGTGTCCCTGCCGGATGCGGCACGCGGTAGGCGAGGATAAGCCTGCGCATAATCCATGCATACGAAAGTTCCGACAGCGTTCCCGACCCGCCGCCGACGGCAATCACCGCGTCACTGTTGGCAACAATGAAGTTGCGTGCATGATCCAGTCCGGTTGCAATCGGGATGTCGATGAACTCGTTCGCCGCGTCCGGGGTGCAGCCCGGCAGAACCCCGATAACATCCCCGTCACGGTAACGGGGTGACCGGTGTGCCCCGCGGGCGGCAGCTTCCATCACCCCGCCGAGTCCTCCGCAGATTATCCGGTAGCCTGCGGTGATGAGTGCTTCTCCCAGACACTCGGCAAACCGTTCCTTCTCCGACTGCGGCGGAAGCGCACCGTCACCGATTACCGCAACGATCGGCCTTCTGTTCATAGGTGTTGATTGGACGGCGGTAAAGATGAAGTATCGCATCCCGGAAAGAAAGAGGCAGCATCCGCCGGTATCTGATTCCGGGGAACTCCGGAATCCCGGGCGGACGGTTCAGGTTCTGCGTCCGGAAGAGGGGGACGTGAGAAAAAAAGAGGAACGTTCCGGGGGATATCCCCGGGTGCGGGCGGCATACTCCCGGTCTATTCTTTGAATACATTCTCAAAGATCATGTCCGATCCGGTTGCATTCAGCCGGGCACGTTCCTCCGCCTCCTCGGCATAGGAGAGGACCGGCATCGTCATGTCGTAACCCGGTTTGTGGCCGAACATTTTCTCCAGCTCAACCTGCTGTGCATGCATAAACAGTGCATTGGGAATGTCCATCGGACACAGTTCCTGACACTGTCCGCAGTTGATACAGGAGTCTGCGATATGGGCGAACCGGATTAAATGGAACATAAAGTCCGGCGGAATCTGTCCGGGACGTACCAGATGCGGTTTGGCGGTTGAACATTCCACACAGTAGCAGATCGGACAGTTTTCAATACAGGCACGGCAGGCGATACAGCGGGAGGACAGTTTCATAATCTTCTCCAGCCGCTCACGTCCGCTGCCGAGTTCCGCAAACTGGCGGGCACGGTTCTTGTCGCCCAGTTTCAGCATTGCATTTTCCACCTTCCCGCGGATCTCAAGGCCTTTTGGTTCGGGCGCACAGGTTGCAACCGCTCCGGCGCTGACCGCCGCATCAAGAAGTGCGGCACCTTTTTCGGAGCAGACCTCCACAAAGGTTGCTTTTCCGGCCTTCTCACCGATAACACCCCAGTTCCCGCAGGCAAGATCCGCCTGGCGCGGTACCTTGCATTTACAGCGCTGGCAGTTCTGCCGCCGGCCGTATCCCTCGGGTTCTTCCTCAAGTTTCTCAATCGAGATGCCTTTGTGCTGGTGCGCACCGTTCTCATCGGTGTACTCAATGATGAACTGACCCTTGTCGATCTCTTCTTTCAGGACCGCATCCGGGTTTACCTCATATTTGTCTGCAATCATGTCGCGGGCGACCATGGGGGAAACCGTTCCTCCGCAGTTCAGGCCGATTAAGATCACATTGTCCAGATTGATCTGCTGACGCTTTGCCAGTTCATAGAATGCCATGGCATCACAGCCTTTCACCGGAACGGCGATCTTCATGTCGCGGGCGCCGCCGAGGTACTTTTTCACCATCTTTGCGGACAGCAGTGTTCCGCAGTGCAGGGAACCTGCTGCTTTCGGCATCTGTGCCGGGTCCGTGATCAGGGTAAGTTTTGCGTCATACAGATCCGCTCCGCGGCAGACCGCAAGAACCGCGTCAACCATACCGCTTGCAAGTGCATGCTGCAGAAGGGCGGTAACTGCTCCTCCGCACTCTCCGTGAATGTCACAGGATGTTGTCCATGCATACACCATATCGCCTTTTGCTGTCATGTTCAGGCCTCCCTGAGGAATACGCCTTCGGGCTTTTCTATCTCTTCATAGACAATTCCTGCATATGCCGGAACTGCTGCGGCAAGATCTGCGAAGACTGCTGCTTTGTCTTCCCATGCGTACTTCCCGCCGGAAAGCAGGCTGATGATCTCACACGGGCATTTGGCTTCTTCCGGTGCTGCGGCGGCGGCACGTACTTTCTGGACGCGGCCTTCCCAGCTGGTGACCGTTCCCGGGTATTCGTTTACGGCTGCGGCGGGGAGGACAACCGTTGCGGCATCGGAAAGATATGTTGCGTTGCTGCCGACTGCCACAATCATTTCAAGCTTCTCCAGATTCGGCATGAGGTCTGCATAAATATCCTCTTCGCGTTCCGGCGTTTCGGTGATGATGAGCAGAGCCTTCGTCTTTTCTCCAAGAGCGAACCGGTCAAGACCAAGTGCCGCTGCACCGCGGCCGTTGTTTGTTTCGTAGAGAACTGCGGTTTTTGCCGGAAGGGCGGCGGTGATTGCGGCGGCGGCGGTATCACCTGCAAGATACATCACAACCGGATTTGCGGCGGCGGCAAGTTCCCTGGAGAACTCATCCGGTATTTTGGTGTACTCGTCTGTAATGACCGCTGTGTCGGCCTGTACCGCAGTGTAGGATTCCGGGCCGAGGTAGAGCAGTCTTCCGCCGTTTGCCTGTACACGATAGAGTTTGTTGCCCGTTACCGGCAGACGCTTCATCACGTCGCCGATCATCAGAATGGTGTCTGCTTTTGCAAGATCAGTGATCGTTGTTGTGGACGCGCCGCATCCGCCGCCGACAACACCGATGTTTGCAGCGCCCAGCACCTCGCGGGCGTAGCATGCTGCAAGGAACATTGCTTCATTTGTCAGGCGCGAGGAGATCGCAACGGCAATCTCGTCACCGGAGTAGGCGGTAAGTTTCTTTGCCTCGGCAACTGCTTCGTCCCAGGTGACCGGTTCACCTTTGACGGCCGGTTTTTCTATCCGCCATTCGGAAAGTGCTTTTGCTGCATGCAGTCCGCGGGTACAGAGTTTGCCGGAACCAACGGGCGAGCGGTGATACGGGGCCACACCCACAGCCTTTCCGTCCGACACAATGAGGTTGAGTCCGCATCCTGTTCCGCAGTAGGGGCAGGTGGTTGTTACATATTCCATTTCCATGATTGTTCATACAAAGGTCGATGACCGCCGCATATAATCCTAAAGTTAACTTAACCGTGTTTTTTCCGTATTTTGATGATTATCAGTGGTTTTGTCAATGTTGTAAGGTTTACTCGTATTGTCTGTCTGGTGGATGTTGTTTACTGCGCGCGGGGGAGGAGCAATACATTGCTATTTAACTATGCAAAACCAATGTCACAATGCAGTTTCGTCTGCATGAGTTATCTACGCAGAATCCCGGGAGTCC
Organism: Methanocorpusculum vombati; assembly: GCF_026891935.1. NCBI lineage: Archaea > Methanobacteriati > Methanobacteriota > Methanomicrobia > Methanomicrobiales > Methanocorpusculaceae > Methanocorpusculum > Methanocorpusculum vombati. The sequence continues at coordinate 51,394 of NZ_JAPTGC010000011.1, forward strand.
CCGGGGTTCCTGTGTGCAGACTCATGGGCGCGGCAGTCATGCCCGCTCATGGAGTTAAAAAAATGGAAAGAAGAAATTCCTACGGCGGATCCCGCCAATACAACGACGCGCCCCGCGAAATGACCAAAGCAATCTGTTCAGACTGCGGTAAAGAGTGCGAAGTTCCGTTTAAACCAACCGAGGGCAGACCAGTTTATTGCCGTGACTGCCTCCCCAAGCACAGAGCACCGCGTTCGCCCCGGTACTAAAGAAATATCGAAAGCGGGGGTTTTCTTCCCGCTTTGATTCAGATTTTTTTTGTTTTATTTCGTGATGGTTACAGCCCGAGGATTTTTCCGATGAGGGAAAAGATTCCGAGCATATCCAGGGCGATGACAATCATCAGCAGTACGAACAGTTTTCGGAGTATCTTATCCGGGAACCGGTTTGCATACTTTACTCCGATCAGCGCCGTCGGTACTGCTGTTACCGCAAGAATCGTCCATTCCACCAGGTCCACGTAGCCGATCAGATAAAATCCGTAGGAGGACAGATTCACTCCGGCCGCTATGCCGTTTGTCAGATATGAAACGATGCCGCCAAGCGTGATGAATACAATCGCTGCGGCGGATGTTGCTACTGCATACCGCATCTGATATTTTCCGAAAATCGTCAGCATCGGGACTACAATTGTTCCGCCGCCCACGCCCAGAAGACCGGAGAAGAATCCTGTCATTCCTCCGATTCCTATGCCGGCGGGTGTGGGGAGTGATTGTGCCGCGCCGGACGGCAGGGCGGTTACCATTCGTACCGCGCCGATTACGAGCATTACGCCGAACAAAAATGTCAGCACGGCAACAGGCAGATATGTTGCAACCGTCCCGCCGATGTATCCGGTGATAATCCCCGCAATCCCGATTACCGCTGCATCACGCCAGATCACATTCCCTTTTCTGCTATGGCCGAGCGCACTTGTCAGTACTGTCGGCAGTGCAACCGCCAGGCTCGTTCCGAATGCCACCAAAATTGCTGTCTCAGGGGCAACACCCGACATCTTCAGTACAAAATACATCACGGGTGCGAAAATAAATCCTCCTCCCACCCCGAGGAGTCCTGACATGCATCCGGCGAATAAGCCGGTTGCAATCAGCAGACAAAATAAAACCGGCTCCATTTCATCTCACCTCACGGGATAATTTCACAGCCGTTGTAGCGCGTATGCGCAAATGCTGTCTGTGACAGGCGGTCTTCGGCAATCATACGTTTGAGGCGCGGCAGTTCTGCTGCGAGGGCGTCGTGCAGTGCGCGTACCGTGTCGCAGACAAGTGTGTAATGTTCCCGCCAGGGCCGCACAATGTTTGAGTACAGACATCTTCCGCCGCAGAATCCGTAGATGTCACAGGAGGGACACGGTTCTCCGATCGGAATCTCCGGCAGGTGCAGCGGGTCGGCGTCCCGGATGTGGCCTGCATAGTAGTCTGCCATTCCCACCATGATCGGGCATGGTGCGATCCAGCCGTTTGTCATAATACTGTAGTTTGTGTATCCTGATCCGCACCGCAGTCTGCTCGCTGTTCCCGATAAGAGGTCCTCGGTCGTTGACAGGAAGGGATACCACTTCGGTACAATACCTGTTGTTTCAATCCGGTTTACCCACTCTGCTGCAAGCTGGCGGATTCCGTTGTTGTAGGAGTCTTTCCATTCCGCGAACCGGCGGTGTGAGTAGTCGCCTGTAAAGTCCGCGTCCATCTGCCAGTGAATCGAGGTGAAATGCTCGGCGAGATGTGTTACTGCTGCGTAAATGTCGGTGTCTTCGGCAACGGTCATGCGGGCGATAAGCTCGCCCGCATATCCGCGTTCCCGGATCAGTGCAGAGGTTTTTTGTACTGTGTCATAGATGCCGTTTCCGCGGTGACCGTCGGTGAGTGTCCGGCATCCGTCAATGGAGATCAGGATCGTCTCAAACCGGTTCACGTAGGCGGCCGGGAGGTCGCCGAGCCGTGTGCCGTTCGTCTGGAGCATAAACCGCCGGACCGGTGCGTGATCCATGATCTCCTTTACGAGGTCGGCGCGCATCAGTGGTTCTCCTCCGATGAACGTCAGTACGCAGTCCGGGTCTTTTGCAAGAAACCGGTACAGTTCTTCAAGCGGATACTGAATCGTCTCTGCGATCGTTTCATCGATCGTTCCGGGTGTTCCGCCTGCCGGATCCTCTTCTTCAAACATTTTTGCCCGGCAGTAGGAACAGCAGAGGTTGCAGTCGTCGGTTACGATCAGATGAAAGAACATTATGCAACCCGGAGACCGTTGTCTTCGGCGATGCCAAGGTAGGTGTCGGCGACGTACTCGGCCTGTTTTCTTGTCATGCCGTAGGTGTTGAACTTCCAGACCTTTGTTGCGCCCGGAATGATGCCGGTGATGCCTTTTTTGCCAAGCGCGCTGGATAGGAAGAATCCGCGTTTTTTGTGGGTCTGTGCAACGATGTCAAAGGATCCTGTGGTGTCCACGCGGGTCAGGGTGTGCTTTCTTGGGTATTCGGACAGAATTTTTGTTCCTTCAATCGATTTCAGCGCATCTACGATGATTTTGCTGTTTGCCATTTCCTCGTCGAAGTGTTCAACCCGCGCTTTCACCTTCGGGAATGATGCAAGCATGCCGACGATGGGTGCGCCCATCAGGGAACAGCCGATGATGCCGACTTCTTTGATACCGAAGGTTCTGCCGGTCAGGTCGCCGGTCATCTTTGTTGTGCGGAACACTTCTTCGGCACGTTCTTCGGTTGCTGCCAGGACTCCCGAGGGCGCGGGTGCGGCCATACTTTTGTGGCCGGAGCCTACGACAAAGTCAACGCCGAGTTTTTTTCCGTTTACCGGCATTACGCCGACTGTGTAGACGCCGTTGTAGAGTATGGGGACATCGTACTGGTGTGCGACTTTTGCGATGCCTGCGACATCGTGCATGTTGCCGAACTGGTAGTCCACGTGATCGATGTAGAGCAGTTTCGGCGCTTTGCCGAACTCGCGGATGACATCTTCGATGCGGTCTGCTGCGGCATCTGCGGTGATGTGGTTGTCGGCGGTTTTGGGAATTTCACGGACAATTCCCTGCACAATCTCCACGGAGAGGTAGGAGGTGTAGTGTGCAAGCGCGCCTATCAGTACCGGGTCGCCTTTTTCCACATAGGTTCCTGCAATCTGCTGGAATGCACGGCGTGCGCCCGGTACGGTACGTGCCTGATCCATTCCCAGCCATTCGGCAAGTTCCACGTGGAAGTCTTTTAAGGGCGGGTTCTGGATGTAGTCCAGCCGGAACGGTTTTCTGCAGTTGTCACAGACGGAGTAGCCGTCTCCCCAGGCGATCATGGCTTTCATTGCTTCGGGTGTCAGTCGTCCGGCGACCTGAATCGGGTCGAGGTTGATGGCGGTTTCTTCAACCATGCGTGCGTCGATGTTTGCCGCGCACTTCATAACAGCTCCTCCTCAAGAATGGCAATCTGTTTTTTGACGGATGCAAGGGACTTTGCTGCGGCTGCTTTCTGGGATTCATCGAATTCATGGGACGGCGCGGTCTCGCGGAGGAGTGCGCGGACGTCCGTTAACGAAAACAGGGCGGTAAAAAGAGCATCTGCGGCTCGCTGTGACATGATGCATAAAACATCTACGCCTGCATAAAATAACGTATCGATTCTCTGAAAAATAGGCGGGGTATTTTTCCGGAATTTTATTCCATTTCCGAAAAGACGAGTTCGTACACCCAGTCCTCAAGCATTTTACAGTGCTCGATGTCGCACTCTTCATCGCAGGCAACGCAGGGTACGATAGTCTCGCCAGCCATCAGAAGCATCGGGTTGATGGTTTTCTCTGTTTTTACTATCCGTACGAGATACGTACGGGTTCCGTCCTTTTTGCATTCTTCACGCTCAATGTATCCGCCGTCCTCAAGTTTCTTGAGAATGCGCGAACAGGTCCTGCTGTCCACACCCAGGTCTTTCCAGAGTTCACTCTGGTATGTACCGTCGGGTTTTGCCCGGATGTGTGCAAGGACGGTCGTCTCCGTTTCACTTAGTTGGAGGGCAGTCATGGGAATTAGTTGATGGGAGAGATGCTCAGGATGTTGTTTCCACGGATGACTACGGTGCCGAGGTTCCGGCGGGTGGAATCGCTTACTTCAATTGCTTCTTCGAGATGGAGGTTGAGGTACTCATCGACTGCAACAAGGCGTCCCTCGAATTTGCGTCCCTCATCTTTGATCTCGACGGAGATCTTGGAGTCTACGAGGGAGTTGACCTTTTTTATGGGAAGGACAATACTGGATACCATATCGTTATTGTTCGTCACCCAGACTAATTAAGGTGATTGTTTCAGAGGATGATGGATTCGACGGCAGGCAGGGCGCGCAGTTCTTCGATTGCGGTTGCGGGAATTATGCCGTCGATGATGATGACCAGGCGCGGGGATTCGACGATGTAGGGGTCGGTTACGAAGATCTGGCGGAGCGGCAGGTCATGCGCGGCAAGGACGGCGACGGCGGAGGCTACGATGTTTTTGTCTCCGGCGTTTTTCGGAAGGATGGTTATTACGGATAAGCCGAGATTTTTGGCAACATTGGTGAGGTCGGGTGTTACCCGCAGGTGTGCAAAGGTCCGTCTGATTTCTTCCATTCCCAGGATGCGCTTGACGGTTGTGTCTACGACGCGCCGGTCAACGCCGACTACGCGGGCGATGGCGGTTGCCGATACTTCGATGCCGTTTACCACGACGCGGCCTGCGTCGCTGATGCCGAATCCGTTTTCAAGAAGGAATCTGACAACCCGCTGCTGAGACGGGGAGTCGGAAAATGGTTCAAGAATGCTGCGCCACATGTACAAAAATGTGTATCGACGAATGTATTTATACTGTCTCTTGTGTGCCTGAATCCGGGGATTCTTTCGCATCAGTAGGTTTATTAATCAGCGTGACCCACATGTATAGGTCGCACTGACAATCCGGAACGGGTTTTCAGACCGTATGCGAGGGTAGCCAAGCCAGGTCAACGGCGCTAGCTTGAGGGGCTAGTCTAGTAGTAGTTCTTGGGTTCGAATCCCATCCCTCGCACTGTTTTTTCCGACGGGTTCTGATTTTGATCGATATTTATAAATATCGTAAGGGAAGAGTATCAGGTATTATGTTCCAAAAGTACGAGGCTAGTCCGTCCGGATTGATCTTTGGGGGTGCTTTTGCGTTAATCCTCTCAATTTTCGGATTACGGACGTTTAATCACTATCTCTTCACGGCATCCGAGATCGTTGCAAATGAGTTTGCGGTCGTGGTCATCGGGGATATCATCGGTGTCCTTGTTGGTGTGGTGGGACTTGTCATGCTTGGTTTTGGTATCCACTATACGCTCCGGGCACGGAGAGAGAATAATCCGCGGACCTGATTGAAAAAATATTTATTTTTCATGCGTTGCGGGGCAAATGCCTGATTTATGCGGGTTGTCCGTCAAATAGATACGCCAGAACTTATTTTTCTGTGTTTCGTCAGATGAGGGGGTCGGGGATGCTGCCCATGTCGCTGACCGGGAGGCGTGTATTTTTTACGAGGAGTGGCTGGTCGGTTTCTATCAGCCGTTCCATGATGAGCATTTTTCCTGCTTTTGATGTGGCGAAGACCGGTACGCCGACTCCGCCCTGTACCAGTGCGGTGGATGCGGCTGCTTCGCGCACGTGTTTTGACGCGCAGGAGAAGATCAGATCCGATGCTTTTGCCAGCCGCAGGGCATCTTCGCGTGATGCCACGGAGGAGGTGTGCACTGCAATGATCAGGGCGTCCGGATATTTTTTCCGGATTTCTTCGGCGAGTTCGTGCTGGAATCCGGCAATTGTTACGGCTACTTTTGTCCATCCCTTTTCTTTTGCTGTGGCGAGACCTGCAAGTGCGTCCATTGTTCCTGTGTCGGGGTTGATCACTATGCCGCCCCCGGCTTCGATGCGTGCGATGACTTCGGGATAGGGTGTGGTGGAGATGAGGCCGGACATTCTGCCGCCGATGCCCTGTACCATTTCGGGTGAGCGGACGATGACTGTTCCTGCTCCGTCGCAGGCGATGATCGCTGCGTCCAGGGTTCCTGTGCGCAGGCCGGTGTTCATGAGTTCGGATGCGCCGAAGAGGACAAAGGTTTCTTTGTCAAGGACTCCGCGTTCGCGGGTGCACATGCCGAACCGCTGGATCCGTGCGGTGATGTTTGCGGCAACGGCTTTGCTGGTGATCGGGTCAACCGGGTTGGCAAAGCGTTTTGCCAGCGGGCAGGTTCGTATTTTTGGTTCGCCGGTTTCGACGACGATGCCATCACGAATGACTACGCGGGTCATTCCAACTGCTTCAATGATGTGTTCGTCAGCCATAGGAATCACGTAACTGATAGATAGATATGGTTCTGTAAAAAACATAAGGTAGTTACACTATGGGACGGTACTGGGAGCTGGATGCGGGCCGCGGCGTGGCAATTCTTCTGATGATTGGGTATCATGTACTGTTTCAGCTGAGTTTTTTTGCGCCGGGTCTTGTTCCCTGGTTTAATCCGTATGTTCTGACGGGTGCTCCGATTGCGTTTTTGTTTGTGGTGATTGCGGGTGTTTCTCTGGTTCTTTTTGCGGCGCGGGAGGGTAGTCTGCCGGGGCTTGTGCGGAAGATGTTTGTCCGCGGTGTCTATATTCTGTGTTTTGCGGCGGTGATTACGGTGGGTTCCTGGCTGATTTTTCCGTCCGAGGTGGTGGTGTTTGGTATTCTGCATCTGATCGGTTGTGCAACGATTCTTGCGATACCGTTTGTTGTGCTGAGGGTCAGGGGGTGGATCACGTTTGGTTTTGGTATTATCATTGTTGTTATTTCCCCGCTGCTTGCGTATGTCCGGGGTCCTGCGTTTCTGATTCCGTTCGGGATTACTCCGGTAGGGTTTGCTACGCTGGATTATGAGCCGCTGATTCCCTGGTTTGGTGTGCTGCTTATTGGTGTTGCCCTTGGGTCTGTTCTTTATGCGGGGGGTGTCCGCTGCCGGGTGCTGGAGCGGTTTGGTGAGATGCCGCGGGCGGCGGCGCCGGTTGTGTTTCTCGGCCGCCATTCGCTGTTTATCTATCTGATCCACAATCCGATTATTTTCGGGATTCTTTTTGCTGCGGGTTTTGTTTCGCTGTAGTGCCGGGGGTGGTGCCGGATCTGTTTGGAGTTTGCTCCAAAATTCAGATATTTTGGAGTGCCGGGGTGTTTTTCTGAAGTAAGTCGGGGTGACGGGATAGTACTGTTGGTCTGATGCATGAATCATGCAGGATTTTGCAGATGCACCGTTCGGTGTATCTGCGATATTCTGCGTTGTTTTAACTATTCCATTCACTTTTTACCGGGTAGGAGTCTCCAGAGAACTATCTCCCAATTCATTTCGTGGTATGAATAGTTTTGACAGGTTTTCCGTTCTGCGGAGAGGTGAGCGGGGGAAATGAGTTTAACCCGCCAACCGTGATAATGGGTGAAAGTGATTGGTGCGGTCGTTAGCGGGTACCGGGTAACCGGTTTCGGCGGACACGTGTTCTCTGGCTGTATGTGGTGGTGGAATGCTGCGATGCTGCCGCAGGCCGGGCGGGTGCACGGTCCCCACCATGAGAAAACAAAAAACA
>NZ_JAPTGC010000012.1 GCF_026891935.1 Methanocorpusculum vombati
TGACGTTAGAACTCGGGGTAGGAGTGACGGTGACGTTAGAGCTAGGGGTAGGAGTGACGGTGACGTTAGATCTCGGGGTAGGAGTGACGGTGACGTTAGAGCTAGGGGTAGGAGTAACAGTGACGTTAGAGCTAGGGGTAGGAGTAACGGTCACGGTGGAACTCGAAGTCGGAGTGATCGTCGCAGTAGCGGTAACGTTAGAACTCGGGGTAGGAGTAACAGTAACTGTAGGAGCGTCGGTGTAGAGTGCAGACAGTATCACCGTACCATTAGGCATGGTGAATGTCAGAGGGGACTGGGTACGCTGCGTATCATTGAGCGTAAGTCCCTTTACATCCCAGGAGGAGAACGTTTTACCCACAATCGTATTAGCAGTGACCGTAACCTTTTCCCCCGGATAGAATGCACCAGACGTAGTACCATTAGAAAGGGTGCCGTTCGTGACAGTGACGGTGAACTTCGCAGATTCCTCATAGATGGCTTCAATCACCACATCTCCACGAGGCATGGCAAACGTCAGGGTGGAGTTCGTACGGTCAGCATCGCTGAGGGAAAGAGACCCGGAAATAACATTCCAGGAAGAGAACTTTTTGCCGACAGGGGGAGCGTTCGCAGTGACGGTGACGTTCTCGCCGGCACAGAATGCACCAGACGTAGTACCATTGGCAAGCGTTCCGTTCGTGATGTGTACCGGATAGGTGGGCGCTGCGGCAAAGGTGACGTTGAGCCGGTGATCGGTTTGAAGATCGGAGATCACATACGTTTTGTTGTCTATGACCTGGGAGGTGACGTCCTGGTCATTATCCGTAAGCTGGAAAAATCTACTTCTGATGTCCGGATGAATCGTCACGGTGACATCTCCACCATCCATGACGCCCCAGGGATCATCCGGCATCCGTGTCATAGTACCGGTAAACCCATTGTCCACGGTGGTCAGAGTTACGTTGTAGTACCGTGTCAGCGCGGGCCCGGAAACGGAAGGCTGGGGCCTGCCTTTCAGCACCGGATACGGATAAGAAGGATCCGTAGACATCATCCAGTTCTTGTCATAACTTGCTCCATACTCGGAAGCAGCGCTGAAAACACTGCGGAAGAAACTCTCGTTACGGTACACCTGTGTTTGGGTAACATTCTCTCCGTTTATTCCCGTCTTCATCATCAAGTCTGGGTTAAATTTGTCCGGACCACCATTGATAATGGCATCCATCCACCGTCCGGCATAGTTGTGATCTAAGATGGGATTGGTGTAAGTATATACTGGTGTTACCCTGCCTTTGAATTGGGTCAGGCTCGAGGCCCTTGTGGCCGTAAGCCGGGGGTTCAGCGCAACACAACCTTTGAGGACATAGGTGCCCTGGGCTACGTACAGCCTGCCAACCAGTCCTCCCACCCATGTGTAATCATGATTGGGAGAATCGACCGTTACGGTACCGGTGGCATAGCAGTTGAAGATCACATGGGTGGTGTCCTGCTTAGCATCACAACGGCCAACCAGTCCTCCGCAGGTTACCCATGTACTAGAGGTGGACCTATCCCGAATGATCACGTTACCGGTGGCGAACGAGTTTCGGATGGGGACCTCGCTGGGGCCAACCAGTCCTCCGCAGGCTACCTGGTTACCATAACTTCCTTTTCTCTCCCCCTCCACCGTCAGGGTAGAATAACTGTTCTCCACAGCGCCATGCCCAAGAGTATTCTCCCTTAGGCTCCCAGCAAGCCCACCGCCAAAGACACCATACTCTTCCGAGACAGCTTTTACCATTCCGTTAGTAACGGAACAGGAATAGATCCGAACGTCCATGCCCCTCCCAATCAGTCCTCCAGCTCGACAGTTCTTTTTGGTGGACGCCGAGATCTCAACCCCGTTCAGATCCAGATTCTGGATTGTCGCCCCTAAAGCAAAACCGAACAGACCTGCATTCACAGTATTTTCGAAGTTGGTCTGGTCCACACGCAGACGACTGATACAATGGTTGGCCCCGTCAAACGTACCGCCAAACGGCGAAGTCTCCGTTCCGATAGGCTGCCAGTTGACGTATCCCAGATCCAAATCTGCACACAAACGGATGTACTTTCCCGAAAAGGATGTTCCCTCATTCACCTTCTGCGCAAACGCGGCCAAACTTTCTGCATCATAGATGCAGAACGGATCGGTCGCCGACCCGTGCCCTGCGTTCACTTCATCCTCATACCAGGTCTGGTTTACCGAACCATCCCAGACACCTGACGCAGCCGCACTCGCGGCTGGCACCAGACCGCACAGTACCACAACAATCAGCAGAACAACAAAAAATCTGCTCCGCAGATGATCGTTTCTCGGCACCAATCGGGATCCATACTGAAGAAAATCACAATTCATGATCACTAAAGATCGTGTTACTGCACTATATATAATGATCAGAGAATCGTATGAAATGGTGTTAATTACCATAATTCAACATAGTTTACAAAATCAGACGAAACACACCCCGCATCAGCTCGGAAAATGAACCAAGACAGGCAACAGCAGCACCCAAATATAAGAAAAAATCACAAATAATATATAAAAATAGAGAGAAATTGAAGGCAACACCAGATAAAAACCAGAAATTTCCAACAAATATCACCACGCGCACCACAGACAGTGTATCTTACGTACACACTATTGATTGAATAAAATAAATTGAAAAATCCAAATAAAACGCATATAAAGTAATACTATAATAACATACAAATAGTACAGTGCAGATCATAAATAACCAAAAACATACAAATAAAAAGTACAAGTACAGCAGAAGAGCGGCAGGCAAAACAGAACTCCGGCCTAAAAAATCAGGGAAAACAACCCGATCACAAAAGGGCCAAGGCCGGGACTCGAACCCGGGTCAAAGGATCCACAGTCCTATAGGATGTCCAGCTACCCTACCTTAGCCTGAAAACCAGCATATCTGGAACAAGTTGGGATGGTTTCATACCGCCGTATGAAACACTCTATTACATAGGGTGTTCCCGAATATTAACATATCCTTTAGATAGCGGCCAGGGTGCCATTTACGTTTATTACTGACCACTGCCAATACTTACGTAGTTTTTATCTCTGTTTTATACCATGCAGAGAGGAGGGAAATACGAAATGGCAGCAGAACATATCCGCACCCCCATTGTCTGCGTATTGGGGCACGTAGATCACGGGAAGACATCACTCCTGGATCGGATCCGGGGCTCGCGTGTTGTCGCAGGCGAAGCAGGGGCAATTACCCAGCATATCGGCGCAACGATGATCCCGATCGACTCGATTCAGAAGATGAGCGGTGATCTTGGAAAGATGAAGACAACGGTCCCGGGTCTTCTCTTCATCGACACACCGGGACATCACGCATTCACCACACTCCGCGCACGCGGCGGCGCACTTGCCGACATTGCAATATTAGTAGTGGACGTCAACGAAGGATTCAAACAGCAGACGATTGAAGCACTCCAGATTCTCCGGAACTGCAAGACCCCGTTCGTGATTGCGGCAACAAAGATCGACCGCATCCCCGGCTGGCGGGCGATGGAGAACGCATCGTTCCTGAAATCCTACAAAAACCAGAACGAACGCGTACAAACCGAATGCGAAAACCGTGTCTACGAACTGGTCGGAAAACTTTCCGATATGGGATTCAACTCCGAACGGTTCGACCGCGTAAGCGACTTCCAGCGCAACCTGGTGATCGTGCCGGTGAGCAGCATGACCGGAGAAGGCATCGGCGATCTGCTGATGGTGATGATCGGTCTTGCGCAGCGGTTCTTAACCGAAGGTCTCAAGACCACCGTCGAAGGACCCGGTGTCGGCACGGTGCTTGAAGTCAAAGAAGAGAAGGGCCTTGGCACAACACTTGACGTGATCCTCTACGACGGCATCATCAGTGTCGGCGACGAGATCGCAATCGCCGGGACAGACGGACCGATTGCCACAAAAGTCCGGGCACTTCTGCAGCCGCGGCCGATGAAGGAGATCCTGATCGAAGACCGGTTCCAGCGCGTGAAGTCGGTAACCGCAGCAGCCGGAGTAAAGATCACCGCGCCGAACCTGGAGAACATCATCGCAGGCTCACCCGTCCGCGTGATTCGCGGCGACCGCGATGCAATGCTTGACAAAATCGAAGAGGAGATGCAGGAGATCAATGTGAAACTCTCCGAGGTCGGCATCACGGTTCGCGCCGACACCATCGGCGCGCTTGAAGCACTCTCCAAGGAGCTTGAGGAGAAGAACATCCCGATCATGCGTGCCGAGGTCGGCCCGGTCAGCCGCCGCGATTTGATCGAGATCAGTGTGATGAAGGACGAGCTGTACAAGACAGTACTCTGCTTCAACGTCCCTCTGCTGCCCGACGCGGACGCAATGATCCGCGACGAAGAGGTCGACGTGAAGATCTTCTCCAACCGCGTCATCTACAAACTTATCGACGACTACATCGACTGGCGCGACGAACTTACCCGCGCACGGGAAGCAAAACAGTTTGAGACGGTCGTCCTTCCGGCAAAGTTCTCCATTCTGCCCGACTGCGTGTTCCGCCAGAGCGGACCGGCAGTGGTGGGCGTGCGGGTTCTGGGCGGCATTCTCCGGCCGCATGTCGGCGTTGCAACGCGCGAGGGCAAAGTCGTGGGCGAGATCAAACAGATCAAACTCAACAAGGAAAACATTCAGGAAGCCAAGGAAGGAGTCGAGGTTGCGGTTTCGATTGACGGCGTCACCATCGGGCGGCAAATCGATGTTGGAGAGACGCTTTACGTCGCCGTGCCCGAGCGGCATGTGAAGGTTCTGGAGACGGAAATGCTGTCCCATTTAAATGCAGGAACCCAGGAGGCGCTGGAGGAGTACACCAACATTTTCCGCAAGACCCAGCCCTTCTGGGGGAAGTAGTATAAATGGGAAGAGACTAACTATATGGGTACTTCGGCATCCTATTGATATCGAGGAGATGTGCTAATACAATGGTAGACTTTAAGGTCGTACTGTCAGACCCGAAAACCGGTCTTTCGTACAAAATAGATGCCACGGGCGCAGCTGCGGGTGCACTTCTGGGAAAGAAGATTGGCACCGAGGTTGACGGCGCTCCGTTTGGTCTGAATGGTTATAAGATTACAATCACCGGCGGCTCGGACAAAACCGGCACCCCCGCACGTCCGGACCTTCCGGGCAACGGCAGAAGAAACCTTCTTCTTTCCGACGGATTCGGTTTCCACGCAACCCACGACGGTGAGCGGAGAAGAAAGAGCCAGCGCGGCAATGAGATCGCTGCTGACTTTGTTCAGGTAAACGCGAAAATCTCCACCTACGGCGAAAAGCCGGTCGCAGAGATCTTTGCCCCTGCTGAAGAAGCAGCGGCAGAGTAAATCTCTCTCAATACTTTTTCTCTTCTTCCAAGTGTTTTGCCGGACAAAGACTGTTTTTTGCCGCCGGCGTTCTGTGAAAAAAAATCAAAAAAAAGTTACTGCCCCTCGCGCATTGCTGCGCGCAGAGCGGGTATGTAGGACTCAGTACTGACTTTGTACTTTTTTGCAAGGAGGATGACGGAGGCTTCCGGAACAAGGAGATTGTCGAAGTGTCCTGATATCTCCTGCATCTCTGCGGCAAGATCTTTTCTGGCTTTACCGGTTGCCGCGGCAATAGCATCGATCAGCGCCTCGACTGGGTCCTGCTCCTCTGCGGTCTCGGCAAAGATCCCGTCTCCCGGACGAAATCCCAGAGGTATGGTTACGTCTGCGAGGGAGGACGTACAGCGGTAGATGTTTTCCTCCCCCTCTTTACTGAGAAGGCCGCGCTTTGCAGCAAGATCGATCAGTTTTTTTGCCTGATCCTGACTCATCCACCGTTTGTCCTGCACATAGTAAAACACCAGCTCCATCTTACTGAGCCGTTCTTTTCTCCCGTGCCGGAAGGGTGCGGCAACTGTTGTTTCCAGTTCGTTCACGAAAGTGCCCCAAGAATCATTTTCTTCATGTCCATGGCATCAAATCCTTCGATGGAGGGGGATTTGGTGATGAAGATCTCGGTCCGCGCCCCTTTTTCCATGGTGCGGATCATGAACCGGTGATCGTTGAGGGGCATGTTGCCGGAGGCTTTCAGCAGGGTATCGGTAAGGGTTATGAGGATGTCTGCGGCATCGGTCGTGGTTTTGCTGATGTTTGCGCCGCGTTCAATCTTTTCAAAGCCAAGCCGGTCATGGGCAAGGAAGACAGAGACCTCACGTTTAATCGGACCGGCATCGGTTCTGAAGTTGTCCTGCCGTCCGGCAAGGGACTCGACAGCGTTAAGGAATACCGCAAAGGGAACGTCTGCTTCAAATTCAAGATCACAACGGTTGGGAAACTGATAGGACACTCTTCTCATGTATCAGATATTGGGCACCGCTACGGATAAGTATATTTTGCTGTGAACGAACAGGAAAAGAAAAAAAAGTATTTTGTTTATTCGAGCAGGACTGCGTTGATAACGCCATCCTGACCCGGACGGCTGACGATGCGGGCTTTACCGAGATCGGTTGCAATGATTGCGCCCTTGGTCATCAGGTTCCGGCGAACATAGTTCGGGTTTGCTGCATTTTCTGCAACAGAGTTGATCTTGACCTTCTGGACCTTTCCGGTCTTTTTGTCACTGACGTTTGCGTATTCACAGCGGAGTGCACGGACCTTCGTGTTGCCTCCGGTTACTCTGATGGTCTTTACCCGGGTTTCTCCGATGATGGTGTCAGCCGGGGATCTGCCGATCTCGAACCGCTTCTTGCCGCGGTTGGCGTGGTAACGGCCACCGGTGGACTTTCTTACTGATCTTCCTTGCCAAAGCATGAATTAATATCTCCGATAATTTAGTTTCTCTGATTGAACGCCCGAAAGCAGGTACGCCTCGCGGACGGGTGATCCGGAGCGAATGCGTCCGCACCGGATCATCTCAGTCTTTTCCAGAGTCCTATATGTATAGGCTTTCCGGATATTTAAATTCCGTTAGGCAAGGACAGCATCGGCAACTTCGGCTACACCCTCTCCTTTGCGGAGGTTGGTCTTGATGATGACCATTTCTGGGTTGTAGCGTTTGATGTCGGTGATCATGCGTTCTACGTTGCAGCCGACAGCTTCGGCGAGATCAACTTTGTTGATGACAGCGATCTGGCAGTCACGGAACATCATCGGATGCTTGTTGACGACGTCGTCACCCTCGGTAGTGGAGATGACAACGATGCGCTTTTCTGCGCCGAGCTTGAAGTCGGTCGGACAGACCATGTTGCCGACGTTTTCGATGAAGACGACGTCGATATCATCGAGGTTCATGTGGTCAAGGGCATGGTGGACGAGGTGCGCGTCTAAGTGGCACTCCTTTCCGGTGTTTGCGTTGAATGCAGGAATGCCGGTCTTGACGATACGCTGAAAGTCGTCGTCGCCGTAGACATCACCCGCAATTGCGGCGGTGTTGAGGTTGCGCTTTTTGAGTTCGGGAACGATCTGTTCAATAAATGAAGTCTTGCCCGAGCCGATTGCTCCGAGGAGATCGAATGCGCGAACACCGTGCGCTTTGAAGTGTTCGGCGTTGTGTTCTGCGAGACGGTTGTTGGCGCCGTAAATCTCGGCCTCCATGTGAACATCCACGTGGTGCATAGGAGTACTATATGGTGTGCGTCTGGTTTATAGATACACTGTTCCTCAGGGGTATGAGTGAGTCACACCAACTGTATCAAAAATATGTTTGTAGTTATTTAGTTAGTACATAAAGTAATTGTAACACAACAAAATGTAAAGCTATATTAACATAGGCACCCCACTCCTTAGTGTCAGAAACATTCTGGCACCCAAATACACACCCCAAACACAATCATACAGGAGATATGCTACCATGAATATACTCGCAAAAATTGCGGTTTTTCTCCTTGCGCTGTCCATTCTGGCTATTCCGGCGATGGCAGCCGAGCATGAGGAACACCTGATACTTGTCAAGGCTGACCCGGAAAATCCCAATCTCGTTTCTATAACGCAGGTCTCTGCTCCCGGACATGAAGATGTACCCGAGCATGCGGAGCTCCGGCCCTTTTTCCGGGACAGTGATCCTGAATTTGCAGTAATCGACAGAGATATGCCCGGCTACCCGGGAGAAAATACTGGTATAACCTGCAAGGCAGTACCCATGATGCCGGCTGCAACCATTACAACCGGCGGGGAGGGAGAAGTGTACGAGTACGCGGCCATCCCGTAACCGAAAAAAGAGTAGAACACCCAGTCAATATTTTTTTCAGCAGACCGCCAATTACCTTATAGATTTTCACGCCCAATACTGTAGTATTCATGGCAATTCGATTTCTCTACCCCTGCTACTTTAATGCAGAACTGACCCGCTCCGAGGGACGGCGTGTGGCAAAGACGCTTGCGGTCGCGTCACCGAATCTTGCACAGGTTGCGCGTGCGGCGAAGCAGTGCAATCTTACGGTACTTGATGAAGAGCGGGATGTGCGGCATCCGGCGCACTGGTTTTCCAGCGACGGCAGGCTGCGGATTGAGTATGAGGGAAGCAAAGAGGAACTGCTCCAAAAAGTTGCCCACAAACTGAGCGGGAAGTAACCGATGTACGATTTTCACTGCCATACAACCATGAGCGACGGAGAACTGCTGCCGACGGAATTAATCCGGCGGATGGCGGTTCTCGGATATACGGAGATGGCGATATCGGATCACGCGGATTTTTCCAATGTCCGGGAGTTAATCCGTGCCGAGGAGGCGGTGAAGCGGTCCGCGGAGCTGTACGGGATCCGGTTGTATTCAGGGATTGAGATTACGCATGTGCCGCCGGATCAGATTGATGAACTGGCGAGGTATGCAAAAGGTCTTGGCGCGGAGGTTGTGGTTGTGCACGGAGAAACGATTACAGAACCCGTCGCACCGGGAACGAATGCGGCGGCGCTTTCAAGTGCGTATGTGGATATTCTGGCACACCCCGGCCTGATCACAGATGAGGATACCCGCCTTGCGGCCAGGAACAGTGTGCTTCTTGAGATCACATCACGCGGAGGACACAACCGTACGAACGGGCATGTGCTGTCGGCTGCCCGTCGCGCGGGTGCGGATGTTGTGATACAGTCGGATGCGCACGGACCAGGGGATCTGATGAGTGAACACATGCGGTATCTGGTTGCACGCGGGGCAGGGATGAATGAAGAGGAGACAAAGAGCGTGCTTTCCCAGACGTTTGATTCTTTGTTTTCTTCATAACCTTTATTTTACGATTCTGGATAACATTTTTATGCAAGTATGTCAGCATAATATATTGCATATATATCCTGTGGTTTGATCCCGCAGTGATCTGCGATATATGCGGTATGATATTTGAGGCTGATTCGTGAAGTTTGCAGGAGAGGTTACGGCAGTTCTTGGAAGACGGCTGCTTGTTGTCAGAAGTGATGCCGGACAGCTTCCGCCTTTGTATTCAGAGGTTGCAGATGCAGGCAGCCGCCCTGTAGGGAAGATCGTCGATCTCTACGGGAGCGTTGCACGGCCCTATCTTACCGTTTTATGCAATGACGGTGTTTCGGCAGGCGTCGGGGACAGTTTGTATGTTGTTCCCGGATCAAAGCCGGAAATGCCGAAAAAACGTCGTCATGTATCCGGATACAAGGGGGAGGGGGCTTCCCGCCGCCCGAAGACCGGAGGTTCAATATGGAAAAAGAAATCGAGAAGCTGAGACAGTTACGAGAAGAGCGCGAGAAGATGAAGCAGCGGCAGAGTACCGCTGTCGAAAAGGTGAAGGAGAAGCAGGGCGGCAGTGATGCGACTGCGACGGTATGTCCGGAATGCGGCAGCCGCCAGCTTGTCCACGATTATGAACGTGCAGAGCTGGTGTGCCAGCACTGCGGTCTGGTGCTGGATGATGATTTCATCGACCGGGGACCGGAATGGCGTGCATTTGATCATGATCAGCGGATGAAGCGGTCACGTGTGGGCGCTCCGATGACCTTTACGATTCACGATAAGGGTCTGTCCACGATGATCGACTGGAGAAACCGTGACAGTTACGGCCGTGCGATTTCCTCGAAGAACCGTGCCCAGCTGTATCGGCTGAGAAAGTGGCAGCGCCGTATCAGAGTGTCCAATGCAACGGAGCGGAACCTTGCGTTTGCACTCTCGGAACTGGATCGTATGGCATCGGCTCTGGGTCTCCCGAGAAACGTGCGCGAGACGGCTGCAGTTGTGTACCGTGATGCGGTGGATAAGAATCTGATCCGCGGACGGAGTATTGAAGGTGTTGCGGCAGCGGCTTTGTATGCGGCATGCCGTCAGTGCAATGTCCCAAGAACGCTGGATGAGATTGCCGAAGTGTCGCGTGTTTCCCGCAAGGAGATCGGCAGAACATACCGGTTCATCTCCCGTGAACTTGGCCTGAAACTGCTGCCGACGTCTCCGGGCGATTATGTGCCGCGGTTCTGTTCGGGTCTTGGTCTGAAGGGCGAGGTGCAGTCGCGTGCGATGGAGATTCTGAAACAGGCAGGCGAACGTGAGCTGACAAGCGGGCGCGGTCCGACGGGTGTTGCGGCGGCTGCGATCTATATTTCGTCAATTCTCTCAGGAGAACGGAGAACGCAGCGTGAAGTTGCGGATGTTGCGGGTGTGACGGAGGTCACCATTCGGAACAGATATAAGGAATTGGCAGAACAATTAGATATTGAGATTATTCTCTGACGGGAATTTCTTTCCCCCGATACTTTTTCCCGGGCTCGTATATCAGGGGTAGATAGCTACGTTCGCAACGTAGATGCCGCGGGTTCAAATCCCGCCGGGTCCATTTTTGTATTTTTTGCCGGTGATTGTGTCATGCCCGGGGTTTATGAATGATCTGACTTTCGCGGGAAAAACCGGAGATGTGAAGAAATATCACAGTAAAACAGAGTTTTTGGTGTAAGGCCGGAAAGCCCCCGGACTTTGTTGCACGAAAGATCTGCAGTACACCGCATATCCTCTATAAAAAATACTCGTATTCTGCCATAAATACTTACAAAAAAGTTGGGTAGCATCTCTACCTTTAAGGGAATGGCCTGCAACATCTTACTTTATACAGGAACCGGAAGTTGCACCATGATATCCCCATTTGAGAAAATCAATCAGTTCATTACCAGATACCCGTTTGTAATCGGCTGTATTCTCATTATCATGATCCTCATCGGCATTTACGGTGCAACAGGTGTCACTATGAACACCACAATTCAGACGCCGGACAAAACCGATCACGCCTCCTATGTGTATCAGGATTATCGCGATAACTTTCAGACGAGTTCAATCGTAATGATGGTACAGACCGGGGATGTCCGCGATGTGAATGTGATGAAAAACATCGTTGCGTTCGAAGAACTTCTCCGGCAGCAGAACGGCGTACTGGATGTAGAGAGCGTTTACGATCTGATTCTTGCATACAACGGAGGAATTGTCCCGGAGAATCAGGAGATTGCAGACCTCCTGTTTTCCCAGGTCCCAGAGAGTGTTCTTGCGGGCAGCATGCCCAACAATCAGCTCCTTTTAGTCAAAATTGATCCGACAACCGGCATGACGGATGCAAACCAGCAGACACTTCTGGACACCCTTGCAGCCCTTCAGCCGCTGGCCAATGTTCCGCCGGGAGTTACTCTGACCTTTACCGGAACTGCGGCGCTTCACAAAGACATGGGAACAAGCCTCGGCAATGATGTCGGCAAACTTCTCGGCTCGGCGTTCATTCTGATGATTACTGCGCTTGTTGTTCTGTTCCATCACGCACGCTACACCCTTTTATCGATTGTTTCGGTGATGAACGGTCTGCTGATGACATTCGGCATTATGGGGCTGTTTCATATCCCGCTGTCGATGGCGACAATGGGAGCTCTGCCGATTCTTTTAGGGATCGGCATTGATTATGCGATTCAGTTCCATTCGCGGCTTGATGATGAGATACGCACGCATCCGCTCGCCGAGGCGCTGCGGATTACGATCACGAAGACCGGATCTGCGGTATTCTTTGCAATGATTGCAAGCGCTCTCGGATTTGTGGCGATGCAGGTCTCGACCCTGCCGGATATCCGGCAGTTCGGGGCAGTTGCGATTCTCGGTCTTGTCTGCTGTTACATCTCGGCGATTCTCATCATCCCGCTTGCAGCGATTCTGACCGACTACCGCCCCCGTGAGATCAAAGCTCCGAAACCCGGGGCAAGACCCCCTCTTTCGGTGCGCTACAATGCATTCCTGAAAGGGGCTGCCCTCCATATTACAAAGTACGCAGTTCCCATTCTTCTGATTCTCTGTGTTATCGGTGTTGCGGGGTTGTATGTTGATGAGGAGATCCCCATCAACACAGACATCAAAACCTATGTGCCCGCCGACATGCCGGCACTTATCAGCATCAACACCGTGACGAATGCCATCGGAGATCTGGACGGCCTGCAGGTGGAGGTGACCGGCGGCAATATTCTGAGTCCGGATGTGCTTGCGTGGATGTATGACTGGGGCAACAATGAACTTGCGTCGCATGCATGGCGGTTTACGAGCGTTGAGAGCATTGCCACTTTGATCGTTTCGGCAAACAATGGTGTTCTGCCCGAGTCCCAAGAGGAGATTGATGAGGTTCTTGCAGGGATTCCTGCGGAGAAACAGCGGCCGTATCTCAATGGTGGTCAGTCGGCGGTTATCTCGTTTGGGATGAACTCGATGTCACTTGCAACGGAGCGATCACTTGCAGAACAGATTACCCGTGACATTGTATTCTATCAGCCGCCGCCGGGAGTTGAGGCGGTTGTTACCGGAACGCCGTACTCGGATGTTGAGCTGATGGAGGAGATGAACATCGGCAAATTACAGATGACGATTCTCGCATTTGCGGTGATCTTTGTGTTCCTGTCGCTTCTGTACCGGAGCATGGGAAAAGCTGCGGTGCCGCTGATTCCGATTGTCTTAATCATCGGCTGGAACGGGGCGGCGATGTATCTCCTTGGCATTGAGTACAACATCCTCACGGCAACAATGGGTGCAATGACGATAGGCGTAGCCGCCGAGTACTGTATTATGATGGTTGAACGGATCTATGAGGAGATGGCAACCCATGACACACTGACTGCGGTACTGGAAGGGACCGGCAAAATCGGTGCGGCGATTACCGTATCTGCGACAGCGACGATGGCGGCGTTTTCAGCGCTGATCGTTTCGGATTTTCCGATCATCAGTGTGTTCGGTATTGTGACGGTGATTGCGATGGCATTCACGCTGTTCGGTGCGATTGTTGCCGTTCCTGCAGCTGCATCGCTTCTTCTGCGCAGCAGCGGACAAAAGGCACCAGCGGTATGAGGCAAAGAATGGGGGCGGAAGTTTATCATTTTCCAGATCAAACAAGTATCTACCGTTTGGGTGTCAGGGATAATAATGAGAAAAACGATGGAAGTTCTCTTCTCCGGAAAAGTGCAGAAGGTCGGCTTTCGCGCCTGCGTGAAGAATGCCGGTCAGAGCCTTGGTCTTTGCGGCGAGGTGGAGAATCTGCCCGACGGGCGGGTACGTGCCCTGGTGACCGGCGAAGACATGGTCATCGAGAAGTTTCTTTCGATGGTGTACACCTGTCCGCGCGCGATTATCCGCGAGGTTGCCGTGTCGGAGTATGTGCTGACAGAATTTCCGGATTTTACGGTGCGGCGCGAGTGAGGGAGTATACTGCCTGACAACCCGGCTACAGAGCGATAGTTATGAAAACGACGAAGACGATTACCTATTTCGACAGTCCCGGTCCGGAGAATACGGAGGACTGTGCGGCGCTTGCGGTTGAACGCGCGACCGAACTTGGTCTGACCACGATTGTTGCGGCAAGTTCGGGAGGTGCTACGGCGCGGGCATTTGCCAGAGCGGTTGCAGGTACGAACATCCGTCTGGTAATTGTGACACATGCGGTCGGATTTTCTTCCCCGGGCGTGTGGGAGTTTGATGCAACACTTGCAGAGGAGCTTCGTGCTGCCGGACACACGATTGTCTGCGGAACGCATGCCCTGTCCGGTCTGGAACGTGCCCTGTCCCGTTCACCACGAGTAGGCGGCGGGTCACGCACCGAAGCTATAGCCGAAGCGTTCCGCCGGACAATTGCGGTTGGTCTGAAGGTTGCGGTGGAGTGTGTGCTCATCGCGGCGGATCAGGGCGCAGTCAGCGTAACCGGTGAGGTTGTTGCGGTCGGCGGAACAGAAGAAGGAGCGGATACCGTTCTGGTGATCCGGCCTGCGCACACGGCATCGTTTTTTGATCTGCAGGTGCGCGAAGTTGTGGCAATGCCCAGAAACCGGTGAGACACAATGGCGCTTCAATCACTTGGAGAAGCTGCGGGCTGGATGGTGAAGAGTCCGTACGTCTGGCTGAGCGGTCTGTGGACTGCGGCAGTTCTTCTGCTTTTCTGGTATCTGTACGCAAATGTCGGCGTAATGACGGCAGTTTCAGTTGCCATGGTGCTGGCATTTATGCTCCCGGCACTTATTGCAGGGACATACGGTATCGTTGCCGAACATGAGTCGTCGTTTGCAGTTTTCCGGCGGTATGCGGTGCACGGCTACTTCCGGCAGCTTCTGCCGTCACTTCTGGTGTTTCTGATTGCCTGGGTCATCTCACAGTTCATCTCCTATCTTCTGATGACGTTCGGTTTTGGCCTGACGGCGTCTGCGCAGGTGGCGATGTTTGTGTTTATTCCGGTGGTATTCTTCTGCTACTTTGCAGATGTAACGGCGGTGGTGAATGAGAAACGCGTTTTTGCATCGGTGAAGGATAGTTTCCTGCGGGTGATGAACGGGTCGTTTTCGGTTGCGATCTTTTATCTGGTGAATGTCGCGCTGCTGATTGCAGCCTCGTTTATCGGGTCGTTCGTGTTTGCAGCGCTTGCAACAGATGCGTTCCTGCCGCTTGCATCAATGACGGAGGCTGAGCTTTTGTCCCTGACCCCCGATGAGCTTCTTGCAATTATGTCTGCACCCGAGGTGGTGTTTGCCGGATTTACGACGCTTGCGGTGTGTGCGGTGATTTTTGTTCCGCTGTTTACGCTGTACAAAGCCTGTTATTTTGCAAAGACGTCCGCTCTGGTACTGCCGGATGTACCGGCTGCCGAACCGGAAGGGGAGTATGACGAGAAGGGGCGCTGGTACAAGTACAAATAATACGGACGTTTTCGTCATCCGTGCTACACCCTAGCACAATCTTTATTCTTTTTCTCTTGCAATATCTACTGTATCTGAGGTGAATGTTTCAGTGAAGATAGGTATTATTGGTGGTACGGGAGATATCGGGAAGGGTCTGTCCCTCCGGATCTCTGATAAGCATGAGATTATCCTTGGTTCCCGTGAGGCTGCCAAGGCCTGTGAAGCGGCAGATGCTACGGTCTGTACACTTCGTGACCGTAACTGTACGGGTCTCTGTCATGGTGCTTCCAATGAAGAGGCCGTGCGGGATGCGGATATTGTGGTGATTTCCCTGCCGTTCCAGCATGTTGCCCCGACACTTGCGGGGATTAACCCAACGTATCTGGAGAACAAGATTGTGATCTCCCCGGTGAACCCTATGGGAAAGAAGGATGGTTATTTCTTCTTTGACCGGCCCGAAGAGGGATCGGCAGCTCTTGCGATTCAGAAAATGCTGCCCGCATCTGCAAAGCTTGTTACGGCATTCAATAATATTGCAGCGCATAAGTGGACTCTTCTTGATGAGGAGCTGGATTATACGGTTGCGGTCTGCGGCGATGATGCAGAGGCGAAGAAGGTGGTGATGCAGCTGGTTTCCGAGGTTTCCAGGCTTCAGGCAGTAGATGCCGGTCCGCTTGCGGTTGCAGGTATTGTGGAGAGTATTACCCCGCTTGTTCTGAATATTGCGAAGTTTAACGGTCTGAAAGACGTGGGCGTGCACTTCGGCTAAACCCCCTTCCTGTTTTTTTGTCCGCGCGTTTGTGTACATTGATGCGCGAGAGGTATCTGATGAAAATGGTTTGCATGCTAACATATAGCATAGAAAAACCACCCTCTACGCCTCAATTGGTATTTTGCCGAATATCCGATATTTTTTGAAAACAACGAATAATTACGGTTTGAATTGCTGGCGATACGATAGATTTTATATACGTGAAATCCAACATTACTGATGTCAGAATGCGGCCCGGATAAGGATTTATGGGGGATCGCAATATGACAGGAAGCAAAAACCATGTCGAAGGTAAACCCGTTTGAAATGGCCCAGCAGCAGCTTTTGGACTGTGCAAAGATCCTCAAGCTGGATCAGGGCGTTGTCGACATCCTCATGCAGCCGCAGAGGCAGATTCAGGTTTCCATCCCGGTGAAGATGGATGATGGTACGACCCGGGTTTTCCAGGGGTTCCGTGTGCAGTATAACAATGCACTCGGTCCATACAAGGGCGGTATCCGCTATCACCCGGAAGAGACCATTGACACTGTTCGTGCACTGTCTGCATGGATGACCTGGAAGTGTTCTGTTCTTGGTCTGCCGCTCGGCGGAGGCAAGGGCGGTATCATCTGCAACCCGAAGGAGATGTCCAAGGGTGAACTTGAGCGCCTGAGCCGCGGATACATCCGTGCAATGTGGAAGAACCTTGGTCCGGACACTGATGTTCCGGCACCGGATGTATATACCGACGGCCAGATTATGGCCTGGATGATGGATGAGTACTCTACGATTCAGGGCAAGAACCAGTTCGGTCTTCTGACCGGCAAGCCGCTTGTTGTCGGCGGATCTCTTGGACGCAGTGATTCCACTGCCCGCGGCGGTCTCTTTACCCTGCGTGAGGCAGCAAAAGAGCTGAAGCTGGATCTCTCCAAGGCAAAGATCGCAATCCTTGGTTTCGGAAATGCCGGCAACTTTGCAGCAACCCTTTCCCAGGAGATGTTTGGCTCAACCATCGTCGCCGTTACGGATTCAAAGGGCGGCATCTACGATGCAAACGGTCTGGATATTGCAGCAGTCAATGCCCACAAGAAGGCAACCAAGTCCGTCATCGGCTACAAGGGCTTAAAGACCCTGACGAACGATGAGGTCATGGCTCTGCCGGTTGATGTGATCATCGCCGCAGCGCCTGATGAGGGAGCAATCAACGAGAAAGTTGCACCGACGGTAAAGGCAAAGGTCATCTGTGAGCTTGCAAACGGCCCGACGACTCCGGAGGGAGATGCAATTCTCCACAAGAATGGTGTTCATGTTATCCCTGACTTCCTGTGCAATGCAGGCGGCGTGACTGTTTCCTACTACGAGATGGTGCAGAACATGTACATGCACTACTGGACGCTGGATGATGTTTATGCAAAGCTTGATGCTGCAATGACCTCATCCTATCACGCGGTACTGGATGCATCCAAGGAATACAAGATCAACATGCGTCAGGCAGCATATGTTGTTGCAGTAAAGCGCGTTGTTGAGGCAATGAAGATTCGCGGCTGGGTATAAACTCCCCGACTCTCCATACTTCTTTTTGTTCGTTTTCGTTTGTTTGTGCGGCGTTGTTTTTGTGTACCTGCGGGATTTTTGGTACCATCCTGATGTTTATGTGCGATTGCCGCCTATGTGTGATTATGACAGCGTCAAAAAGTACCTGTGAACTGTATCTGCCGCTTTTGAAGGCTCTTGCCGATGGAAAGCCGAAGCAGATTGCAGCACTTCCGGATAAGACCGGCCAGATTTACTGCGTACTGCCCGATGATCTCGGTATCCGCGAGCCAAAAGACGGGTCATGCGATTATCTTGAGCCGATGATTGCAGCAAGTACTGAGCTTGCAAAGGCATGTCTGATTACGAAGTCCGCGGACAATACCTGCCAGATTACGGAACGCGGTCTTGCACTTCTGAAGGAGAATCCTTCGGTTGTTGACGATGCGGTTCTCCGGAGGTATCCGGAGTACACGAAGCGGTAAGGGAAAAGATCTTCCCCGGATCTTTTCTTTTTTCTGCCGAATGAGTTCAGGGTCTGATGCCGCGATAGATTTCACGGGTGTTTTTTTGGAGGCTGTAGGTGGGTTAGCTTTT
This sequence comes from Methanocorpusculum vombati, assembly GCF_026891935.1. NCBI lineage: Archaea > Methanobacteriati > Methanobacteriota > Methanomicrobia > Methanomicrobiales > Methanocorpusculaceae > Methanocorpusculum > Methanocorpusculum vombati. The sequence goes on from NZ_JAPTGC010000012.1 coordinate 18,001, forward strand.
TTCGCTGGTTTTGTTTAAGCCGTACTCATCACTCACGAACAGCTTCCCAAAAAAATCACAAAAACGCTCCGGGCACCGCCGGAGAATACCGGTGCAGTCATGCTTTGGAGAAATCCTCTTCATCTCTGAACACATATATTGATGCCAATTATGCTGGATATTAAGTTTGTCCGGGCGCATCCGGAGGTTGTGCGTGCGGATCTGGAAAAGCGGCACGATACGGAAAAGCTTGCCTGGGTTGATACTGTTCTTGAGCAGGATAAGCTGTTCCGCGAGCTGACGGTAAAAAATAATGAGCTGCGGGCCCGCAGAAATTCCATCGCAAAGGAGATTAATGCGGCAAAGAAGGCGGGAGAGGATCCTGCTCCGCTGTTTGCAGAGGCAAAGGCACTGCCGCAGAGAATTAAGGAAAACGATGAGATCATGGAGAAGGCGACGGAGACGGTGCGGTATTATCTGATGCGTCTGCCGAATATTCTGCATGAATCGGTTCCGTACGGAAAGGATGACACGGAGAACGTAGTGGTTAAGACGGTGGGTACGCCGCGGACGTTTGATTTTGAGGTGGTAAATCACGGTGAGCTGTGCGTCCGCAACGGATGGGCTGATTTTGAGCGTGCAGCAAAGACTTCGGGTGCAGGTTTTTATTTCCTGAAAGGAAATCTTGCGCTGCTGGATATGGCATTGCAGCGGTTTGCAATTGATACGCTGGTTGCAAAGGGATATACGCTGATCGTCCCGCCGTATATGCTGAACCGGAAATCATACGAAGATGTAACGGATCTTGCGGATTTCGAGAAGGTTATGTATAAGATCGACGGGGACGATGAATATCTGATTGCAACAGCCGAACATCCGATGGCGGCGATGTATCAGGATGAGATTTTTGAGGAAAAGGACCTGCCGCTGAAGATGGTGGGCATCTCTCCGTGTTTCCGCCGCGAGATCGGGGCGCATGGTCTGGATTCCCGGGGGTTGTTCCGTGTGCACCAGTTTACCAAGGTGGAACAGTTTATTTACTGTATGCCGGAGAAGTCGTGGGAGATGCATGAGGAGCTTCTGGCAAATTCAGAGGAGCTGTTCACAAAACTTGGTCTGCCGTACCATGTGGTGAACATCTGTACCGGAGACATTGGCATTGTGGCTGCGAAGAAGTATGATATTGAGGCATGGATGCCGCGGGACAATGCGTACCGTGAGGTGGTGTCCTGTTCAAACTGTACGGCATATCAGGCGTGCCGTCTGAATATCCGGGTGCGGGATGCGCATGATTTTGATTCAAAACAGTATCTGCATACGCTGAACTCTACGGCAATTGCAACATCGCGTGCGCTGCGGTGCATTCTGGAAAATTATCAGACCGAAGACGGCCGTGTGGAGATTCCGCAGGTTCTGCGTCCGTATATGCAGGGAAGGGAATACCTCTAACCCTCTTTTTTGTTTTTAAATCGTAAAAATTAGAAAAACAGCGGGGAATTAGCGCCCCATGGGAGTATTCCGCTTACTTCTTTTCCAGATGACCTTCGGCAAACCGGATCATTGAATACAGGCCGTCCGGAATCGGGTGCACCTCAAGCATCGGCGAAAACTCATGCACCGTAACCCCTTTCCGCACCAGGTACCCAAGATACGTCCCCACAACACCCGTGCCCGGTCCCGAACTCGCAAACCCCACAATCTTTCCGCTCTCCGGCGCAACCGTCAGTTCCATCGTCCCGACCGAGCCGTCCGACACATGCCACATCGACCCCGGTCCTGCAATATTTGGGGAGGAGAATGTCATACCCGTCTCGCCCGCAGTCGGACACACGGTATAGTCAAGGCCGAGTACCACCGTAAACGGAACACGCGAGAGATCTACCGTCCGCGGATTTCCCAGAATTGCATCAGCCGCCGCAAATCCCTGCAAACGCGACACCGGCGTAAAGTACGGGGCACCCGTCACATCACCGCAGGCATACACGCCCGGAACCGATGTTTCCATCCGCTCGTTTACGATAATTGACCCGTCTTTACCTTTCTGAACGCCGGAGACATGCGGACTCGACGGACGCATGCCGGTTGCAAACAGTACCGCATCACAGGCAAACGTTTCTCCGCCCGCAACAACACCACTAACCGCATCAGATCCCAGCACCCGCTCCAGCGCATGATGTTCATAGATTTTCACCGAAGAAAGGTCACGCCGCACCGCCTTATGCATCCTCTCCGGAAGAATGGAAAGCAGTTCATGCCGGGCAAACAGCATCACCTCAACACCAAACGCCGAAAAAATATACGCAAACTCGGCAGCCGAGATTCCTCCGCCGATGATCGCCATCCGTTTCGGCAGCGCGGGCATTGACCGGATCGTCCGGGCCGTATACGTTCCCGGCAGGTCCGCACCCGGAACATCCGGGACATACATCTCCGCACCGCACGCAACAACCACCGCCTCCGCCTCGCGCACAACACCATCCACAACCACCCGGCCGTCACGCACCTCAGCGGTCACGCCGTACTCAACCTTTACTCCTGCCTCAAGAGTTTCGCGTTCAAGAATTTCGGAAAGCCGCGCCTGAACCTTTTCAAGACTGCGCATCACCTCGGGATACCGGACAGAGACCGACCCCGCAGCTACACCGCAGCCGCACAAGAATTCTGTATTCCGAATCGCCCGGGCAACATCATTCAGCCCGCACACCAGCATACACCCGTCATGCACACACTGACCGCCGAGTGCACGCTGTTCCAAAAGAGTGACCTCACGACCGGCAGAGGCAAGACGCACAGCCGCCATCCTGCCCGCCGGTCCTCCGCCGATAACAATAATCATTTAAAACACTTCACATCCTTCATCCGACGGAAGCGACAGTTCCTCGCCGGTATATGCATTCACCTCAATAATATCCTTCTTTCCGCGGACCTGCCACACAGGGACATACACCTTCTCAACTGTTACCTCAATGTTATCCGGCGACGGACGGAACTCCTTCTCCTCTGCAAAAATCGCATCCCCTGAAGTCGTCTTAATCCGCACACGTTTCGTCAGTTTGTGCATCAGATCCGTACGAACACGTTCCTCCGTCTCTGCTTTCGTATTCACCGGACTCATCACATCCGCGTCTGCAGGAATCGAACCCGGCACCGGGGATACCTCCCCGAACTCAGCTTCAAGACCGTTAATCGCATTCACCCATCCCGAACCCTCATCATCAAAGCTCACCATCTTCCCCTTATAACTCGCCTCGCCGCGGCTCGTATACCGGTAATACCAGTACGGGATCATACGAAGAACCGTCGGTCCTTCCTGATGCGCAATCCGCACCGCATCGCGATCCGTAATCCGGATCGGCAGCAGCTGATCACCAACAGTGCCCGACAGCGGTGAAGAAGAAACACCCGCCGCCGCGGGAGCATACGATACAGCTGCCGGCTCGTCCAGATCAAACGGTTCGGAATAAATCCGTGCCATCGCAGCTGCCGCAATATAACTCTCAAGCAGTTCACGTGACCAGATATCCGCTTCTTTCGGGCGGAAATAGGCATTGCCCGTAAAAATCAGCTTATCGCACCGGACCTTCGTATCCTCAAGCATTATTGTATACGGTGTCATATCGAACCGCTGAAGAAGATTCAGATCATCCGAACACAGGACAATAAGACACGTCCTTCCCCGGACCGCAGAGAGATTAAACGGTCCCTGCTCCTCCTCCGTATCATATCCGGCTGTCTCAAGAACGCGGCGTATCTCAATAACAGCATTTGCGTGTACAAGTTCACCCATACTTATGTAACTACTATGCATTTCGTGGTCAAAAATACTTTGCAAACAGAAGAGGGGCACGAGTTCGTTTATTGGTATTTTCCGGTTCGCTCTTTGTCTAACACCATCCCATATCCGCGGACCATGCCGTCACGGATTTGCGACCCGTTTTTGCAGAAATATATCCTTTCGTCCTGCATAGGATTTATCGCTAAGCAAGTATTTATGCCCCCATACTCATAAATTAGTTACAATAACTCAGATTAGGTGTTTTCTTTGAAACTTTGGAAATCAGCACTGATTATAACCGCATGTCTCATGCTGGTGCTCATCGCAGCACCGGTCTCTGCGGCACAGGTTTCCTACTCCACCGCGGGAATCGAATTCTTCGCATCCTCCGACGGAGGAAATGAACTTGTTCCCGGAACCGAGTCAGACTTTACGATTAAACTCACGAACAATGCACAGTATCAGGTTGTCGCAGCTGAATCCGGTCTTCAGCGCCAGTACGATGTAGCAACCCCGTACCAGCTCCGTGTCTCTCTGGAAGATGCAGAGGGCATCACGGTTAAGACCGATATGCAGACCGTCTCCCAGATTGGTCCCGGCCAGTCCGCAACCCTGACCTATCGTGTCTCCGTTGACCAGTATGCAACCCCCGGACCCCGGACCCTCAAAGTACACGTCATCTACAACGAACTCTTCTCCGTTGATAACTATGGTGACGCGCTCGGATACTACTGGCTCAATGACCGGGTAAAGGATGTACCTCTTGAAGTTACCGTCCGCTCCCAGGTCTCACCCGAAGTACTGGAAGTATCGAGTGAAGATATCAGCGTCGGAACATCCGGATTCCTGACCCTTGCAATCAAAAATGCAGGTGGTATGGACGCAAAGAACGCCTACGCATCGCTCATCACCTCAACTGCCGGCGGATCATCCACCGCAATTGTACCGGTTGAGAGCAGTGTCTTTATTGGTGATTTCCCCGCAGGATCCACCCAGACTGTGACGTTCAAGGTCTCCGTTGCAAACAACGCAGAGATCAAGGAGTACCCCGTTGGCCTGCAGATTGTCTATCAGGACAACTACGGTGTTGACCAGAAATCCTCGCCGGTTATTGTCGGAGTGCCGGTTGACGGCAAAGTTGAGTTCAAAGTAACCAATGTCGAAGCAGCACTTGCTCCGGGAGATAAGGGCTTAATCAAAGTCACCTACAAAAACACCGGAAATACCAAAGTCTACAGTGCAGTTGCCCGTCTGAGTGCAGTTGATCCGTTCTCCTCCAACGACGACTCCGCATATCTGGGCGACATGGCTCCGGGAGATTCTGTTGTCGGTTCCTATGAAGTAACTGTTGACAGTTCCGCAACCGAGAAGGAGTACGGTCTTGACACCGAAATCCGGTACCGCGATGCAAACGACAACAGTATCCTCTCCAAATCCATGAAGGCAGTCGTTGATGTGAAAGACACGTCAGGACCGCTGTCCTTCTTCACCAGCCCGATCTTCATCATTATCATTGTGGCAATTGTCTTAATCGGCGGCTACTATGTATTCATGAAGCGTAAGGGCCAGGTATAATCCTCCCCCGTTTTCTTTTTTAGATTCACAGCAGTTCTTCGAGCTTGTGATAACCGTACCTTTTCCGGTTGTTTTTCCGGAAAAACACAAAAAGAAGAAGTTCTAAAGATAAACTCCGCAGTTACAGCAGACTCACTGCGGAAATCCGCTTGTGGGAACTTTTATTCACCAGCACGAGGACCTGCTCTTCAAGAGCATTCTGCGGCACAAATTCATGTTCTTCCAGATTCATCAGCGCTGCATCAAGTTCCTGATAGGAAAATCCCAGATCGTCTTCATCGCTCTGACCCTCCCAGAATCCGGCACTCGGAGCTTTCTCAATAATTGACCGCGGAATGTCAAGTTCCTCGGCAACTGCATACACATCCTTCTTCCACAGATGCAGGAGCGGCTGAATGTCCGCAGCAGAATCCCCCCACTTCGTGCTGTAGCCGATCATATACTCGGTTTTATTGGATGTCCCGCAGACGAGATAGTCCCGGGCCGCCGCAATATTATAGAGCACTGCCATCCGCAGACGTGCCGTGTAGTTCCCGCGAAGCACCGGGTTGTCCGTCATATGCGGGTCAGCAAATGCCGCAGCAACAACACCGTCCAGCGGAATGGTAAGTAACTCAATACCAAACCTGCTGCACAGCTCCCCGGCATCCGCATGGTCCAAGGGACTGCTTGACGCAGACGGCAGATGTACACCGAGCACATGCTCGGGTCCCAGAGCTTTTACCGCGACTGCGGCAGCAACCGCCGAGTCAATTCCGCCGGAGATTCCGACAACAACACCTTTCGCACCCGACGCCCACAGGGTCTGGCGGATCAGATCTTTTATGCGGGTGACGGCACACCCGATATCCTTACAGAGCATGGTTGATTCTCTCCCGATATAGTGGCGGCAGGGCATCGCGGACCTGCATGAGTGCATAGGCCGCCGAAGGATGATCTGCCGAGAAATGGTTGAGGAACGCACAAACATCCGCGGCAAACGGGTCGGGAACAAAAGGACCTGCGTCCTCTTCCTCCCATCCGTGGTGACGGGCATACAGTACAACCTCATTGCGGGGAACGACGGCAAGCGGATCAAGCACTTTTCCGTTGGGGGGGATAAGCACCTCCACAGTTGTTCCCGAGATGATCTGCTGCAGAAACGCGCAGGCAGAGGAGTCAAGAGTCGCCGCCGACACGACCGCGGTTGCATCGGCGGGATCCGCCACAAACGATACATCACGACGTCCGGCAAGAATTTCCGATAGAAGGGCCGAGAGTGCAAACGATTCCGCACCGGAGGACGCCTGCACATACAGCCGTTCGCCGGACGCAATGCCGCCGCATTTGCGGATCCTTCGTTTCGCTTTCGCTTCAAGATCGCGTGCCGCATGCACTGCGCAGAGCGCCACACCCGAATAGGGCTGAACGATAACTGCATCCTTTCCGCACCGCGAACACTGCATATACTACTCAGTTGGTGTTCGGCAAATATGTAGATTCGTTCTCCGACATGCCCGGACATGATACTTTTATCCCTGCAAAGTCAACCAATACCTCATGCCTCTGTCAGCCGATGACATCAAAAACCTCCATAAATATGAAGTCAGTATTCTTCGTGCACTGGAGAGGATGATGCACCGCTACGCCTGGGTCCCCGAAGATGACCTCAAAGCCGCGGTCCGCCTCTCGGCAGCAGAGACCAAATACCGTGTCGGCAATCTCATTCACCGGGATATGGTCAGATCCGACACCGTCCCCTACAAAGGATACGCACTCGTCTTCAAAGGATACGATGCCCTCGCACTCTCCGCACTTGCGCAGAAAAAAACCATCTCGGCACTCGGTACCATGATCGGCGTCGGTAAGGAGTCAGAGATCTACGAGGCACTCGGATTTGGGGTGGTGGTCCTGAAACTCCATAAAATCGGCCAGAGATCCTTTCAGACCGTCCGCACCAACCGTGAGTACATGCCGGAGAAAACCCACTGCCCCTGGATATTTGCCTCCGCAAAATCCGCCGAACGGGAGTATGAGGCACTCAGGGCACTCAACGGAAAAGTAAACGTCCCGGTCCCCATTGACATAAACCGGCATGTAATCGTCATGTCCTTCATCCCCGGCGTAAACCTGCACCGGTGCAGACTTGAAAACCCGGATGACATCTGGCAGGAGATTCTTGTTCAGGTGAAATCCGCATACGACTGCGGTTTCATTCACGGTGATCTCTCCGAGTACAATATCATGTATGATGATGCGGCCGTCTGGATCATTGACTGGCCGCAGTGGATTCCCCCGAATCACCAGAACGCAGAGGCAGTTCTGCGTCACGACATTGAGACCGTTGCTGCGTTCTTTGCAAAAAAATACCAGCGGAAGTATGATACGGATGACGCACTCCGGTATGTTACCGGCAGGACGGTGGAATGAGCGGACGCATCTTTGGCATCGATATCATTCGCGGTTCGGTTCGGTCCGGAACTCTCCGGCCGCACTACGCGCTCGTTCGTGTGGAGGACGGGGCAGTCATCTCCGAGGAAAAAAACGTTACACGGTTCCGGCTTATGCGCTATATCCGTGCCGAGCAGCCGGAGATTCTCGCGGTTGACAGTATTCAGGAGATTGCACAGGGAACCGCAGACCTGTATGCATTCCTCGCCGAACTTCCCGCGGGCACAAAACTGGTACAGGTAACCGGTGACGGTGTAAAGATGGAGACGCTGCCCCGCGCCGCCGCCCGTTACAACCTCTCCTTTGATAAACAGAATCCGATGGAAGAGGCGAAAGCCTCCGCACTTCTTGCTTCGTTTGGTGCGGGATACGAGGTTCTCGCATATACCGGTATTACTGATATCACCGTTTCCCGCAACCGGTCTCCCGGACGCGGCGGCTGGAGCCAGAACCGGTACGTACGGAAGATGCACGGGGCTGTCCGCACCCATGCCCGCGAGATTGAGATGAAACTGGTCTCCGCAAATCTTGAGTACTCCATGACCGTTCGCCGCGCCTTCGGCGGGGAAAGCCGGGTGGTCTTCACGGTCTATGCTCCGCGCGAGCAGATCCCGGTATCTCCTTCCCGGGGCGGCGATGCACAGATACGCATTGCCGGACGCAGACGCGACAAGATTGCATTCCAGCCGCTGACGAAAAAGCCCCGGTACCTGATCGTCGGAATCGATCCCGGAACCACTATCGGTATTGCAGCCCTTGATCTGGATGGAAATCTTGTCTATCTTGCAAGTACCCGGCTCTTCTCCGCAGCCGATCTGACCCGCGAGATTGCGGATTTGGGAAAACCGCTCATCATTGCATCCGACAAAGCCGAGATGCCGTTCGGTGTGGAGAAGATCCGGCGCGCTTTTTCGGCGGTTGCCTGGAATCCGAAAAAAGATATCCTGATCAAGGAGAAGTATGTCCTTGCCGCAGGCCGGGAGTTCAAAAATGATCACGAGCGCGATGCGCTCTCGGCGGCGGTATATGCGTACCGGACCTACAGGAACAAGTTTGAAAGTATTCTGAAACGGGCTCCCGCAGGGGTTGATACCGATGAGCTTCGGGCGCAGATTGTGCGGGGACTTTCCCTGGAGCAGGCGCTGTCCCGCATCAGCGGGACTGTGCCTGCGGAAGTCGCGGATGCGGCAGAGCAAGAAGAGCTGCCGGAGATCATCTTTGACGAGCGGGACGAGCGTATCACCCGGCAGGAGGAGACTATCCGGCGGCTGCGAACACTTGCAGAAACTCTTTCCCGCGAATCTGCCGGAAAGGATAAGACAATTTCGGCACTCCACCGGAAACTGAATGCGGAGCGGGAAGAGCGGTACGCTGAGCTGCTTGCCGCAGGCGAGATTGCCGAACGTGACCGCGAGATTGCAACGGTGAAAAAACAGCTCCGAAAGGAGGAGCGGCGGTGCAAAAATCTGCGGATACGGCTGGATCGGATGAAGCGGTATGTGTCGTTACAGGCAGGCGAGGGGTGTTCTGCGCTGAAGGTTCTGCCGCTGCTTGCACGCGATGCGGTCCGGGTGCTTGATGAGGAGATGGGAATCGGCGAAGAGGATCTGCTGTATGTTCTGAAGGTTGACGGGTGGGGGAAGTCGGTTGTCCGCGAGCTTGCCGAGGCGCGGGTGAAGGCGGTGATTCTGCCGCGGCAGGTGTATATACGGGCGCAGGAACAGCATCTGATTGAGGAGTTCCGGGACGCGGGTCTGCCGGTTCTTTCCGGTGCGGATCTCTCACCCCGCGTCAAAGGAAAGATCGGTGTGGCGGATACTGCGGCCCTTGAAGATGCTCTTGCTGCCTGGCATACTTCGCAGACGGTTTTTTCCCGGGAGAGGAAAGCGGCGGTGATTGATTCGATGGTCCGGGAGTATCAGGTAGAGCGGGTGCGGGAGGTGCGGGAACTCGGTATCGATCCTGCAACGGTTGTTCCCGAACGCTATCTGAGAACGATGCTTCCGCCGAAGGAAAAAGAGCCGGCAAGAACCGTTGTCAGAAAACCCGCAGAGAAAAAGACTGAGCAGACGGCTGCACCGAAAACACCTGTGCTGCCCTCCCCGGATGCTGAGGAAAAACCGCCGGAGCCGGCGGAGGAACAAAAGACAGCCGCGCCCGATCTGCTGACGGCGGTTCTTGCAGAGTACAGAGAAAAGAGAAAGAAAGAGATCTCCGGTGATACATGATGGATGACAGACAACTGCTGGAAACAATCCGCGACCTGATCGGCCGCGATGAAACGAGTGACGACTGCGCAGCATTTCCCTTTGACAACGGACGAAAAGTTCTGGTGTCAACAACCGATATGCTGCATAAGAAAACTGATTTTCCGCGCAGGATGACGCCCTGGCAGATGGGGTGGATGAGTGCTGCGGCAAGTCTTTCTGATATTGCAAGCTGCGGCGCGCAGCCGACGCAGGTACTGGTTGCGGTCGGTCTTGACCGGCCGGAACGGCTGCGGCCAATTATGGAGGGTGCGGTTGCCTGTACCAGAGCCTGCGGTGCTGTGGTTGCGGGCGGCGATATTGACAGCCATACGGAGCTGACCATTGTGACAACCGCATTCGGTATTGTGGAGAAAGAGTATTACTGTACCCGATCGGGAGCGAAGGCCGGGGATCTGGTCTGCGTCACCGGACGTCCCGGTTCGGCGCAGGCGGCGCTTGACGGATGTTCCGGATACTGGGAAAATCTTGTCATGCCCAAACCGCAGGTCTTTACCGGTCAGCGAATTGCACGCGCAGGGGCGTCTGCCATGATGGATGTTTCCGATGGTCTTGCGGTTTCGCTCTATGATATGGGAGAGGCGTCGGACGTCGGGTTTGTCCTCCGCGAGAGTCTGCCGCTGCTTCCCATCGCGGATGCGAAGAAGTACTTCCTGTACGGCGGCGGGGACTATGGTCTGCTGTTTACCATCCCGCGGGAAAAGTTCGTGAGAATGGATGTGCCGGTTTCCGTTATCGGGGAAGTTGTGGAGGAGCCGGGGGTGTTCCTCGGTGAAGAGCCGGTGGAAAAACTCGGCTATGCCCATGTGTGGAACTAAAACAATTTGAGAATTTCTCTCAACCCCTTTTTCGATGTGATGTGACGAAAGTACTTTGTAGTTTTTTCTGGACATTGTAGGTGAGTTAGTGGTGAGTGGGATACCTGAAAAAGAAAACGCAGATAACGCAGATGCTTCGCTTCGCGCCGCTGAGTCGCAAGCCCAGAGCCGGGCGGGAGGCGTTGCACTCGCACGGCAGAGCCGCAATGATCTAAGATAGTCGGGAGTCCTCGGCAGGGGCACGATGAAAAAGAAAACGCAGATAACGCAGATGCGCCTAACGACGCAGCTTCGCTCGTCGCATTTGCTTTTCGTCACTCGCCATCCCGTCCGAGCGGACGGGCGGCGTTGCAATCGCACGGCAAAGCCGCGACACCGATACAAGAAACGGAAATATTCCACACACACAGAGCTGCAATGATCTAAGATAGTGTGAGAATCTCCGGAGTGGGCATGATGAAAAAGGAAACGCAGATAACGCAGATGCGACGCTTCGCGCCGCAGCTTCGCTCGTCGCATTTGCTCTTCGTCGCTCGCCATCCCGTCCGGAGCCGGGCGGGCGGCGTTGCTGTCGCAAGCGCGACGGCAAATGCTCGCGAAGCTCCCACTCATCCCGTATCCTGCAACA